>DATFWM010000340.1:0-4254 GCA_035259295.1 Blastocatellia bacterium
CGGCTGGTGAACACTATCCACTCGCCATAACGCGCAAACCAGCGGTCGGCCAGATCGAGATCCCGGCGCGAGATCAAGACGTAACGGCCGTATTTTTCAATAAACGGTCGCCCGCCGTACATACCAACCCAGTACGCCACAAGCGATCCAACTACGCAGCCGATAGCGCCGGCCACAGACAC
Organism: Blastocatellia bacterium; assembly: GCA_035259295.1. GTDB lineage: Bacteria > Acidobacteriota > Blastocatellia > UBA7656 > UBA7656 > Onstottus_A. The sequence continues at coordinate 183 of DATFWM010000340.1, forward strand.
TGCCCACAAACTGAATCGACCTGTGTAAACCAGATAACCGGAGAAGGGCATTATTACTTCAGACGGCAAGGGTATGCACGCGGACTCGATGCCCATCAAAAGCACGATCCCTGGATAACCTAGTGCGGAGATTGTTGAGACTACGAAAACCGAGAGCGCTTCGATTATTCGGGCGATCAAAACTTTCCTTTCTCTTACGTGGGCCAGCCGTATCGGCCAATCAACTTAACAAAGACGCAGGCATCGTGAGTTTCGCGAACGATGCCGCGTTCGGTCTTTGTCGCGCGGACCAGCGTCTGTTTCTCCGCGTCGCCTATTGGAATCACCAATCGCCCGCCAACCGCGAGCTGCACGATCAGCGGCTCGGGCACTTCGGGGCTGGCTGCCGCAACCAGTATTGCATCATACGGAGCGTGCTCGCTCCATCCTATGCTTCCGTCGAACCATTTTACAGTGGCGTTATAGCAGCCCAGTTTTCTGATGTTTCTTTGAGCCGAGCGAGCGAGGTCGCTCAGCCGTTCGATCGCAAACACCCGCCCAGCGACCGACGAAAGCACGGCAGTCTGATAACCCGATCCTGCCCCGATCTCGAGCACGGTTGAGTCTTTGTTGACCTCAGCAAGCTCGGTCATGCGCGCTACCATATAAGGCTGTGAGATTGTTTGCATCTCGCCGATTGGCAACGCGTGATCTCCGTAAGCTTTCGCCGCCAGAGCCTCCGGAACAAACAGATGACGAGGAATCTCGGACATCGCCCTCAGCACTCGCTCATCTCGAATCCCGCGCGACCGCAAGAGTTCAATCATCCGAGCGCGTTGCGACTGATACAAGCCCGGCGCCTCATCTGCCCTGCGGTTAATCATTCCGATTTCGTTCCTGCTTTAACATCCCAGTCCCGCGACCTGAACTCTTCGAGGGCGCTGTAATCAGTCAGGTCGTTGCGCAGCGGGGTAATCGAAACCAACCCGTGGCGCAGCGCTTCGTAGTCGGTGCCCGCTTCTTCGTTCCAGGTGAGTGATTCTTCTCCAATCCAATAGTATTTTCTCTGGCGCGGATCGGTGCCTTCGATGATGTTGGGTCTGATTATTTTTGTTCCCTGTCGCGTGATTCGCACGCCGCGAATAGGTCCGGGGGGGATGTTGACGTTCAACAAGGTCCCGCGCGGCAGGCCGTCTGTGAGCACGCGATGCGCTAGTTCTGTCGCGAAACTGGCGGCGGGCGTAAAATCAAAATTAGTCCGCTGAACAAGACTGACAGCTATACCTGGAAGGCCGTACATGGCCGCCTCCAACGCGCCGGCGACCGTCCCCGAGTACGTGACGTCGTCGCCCAAGTTCCCGCCCTTGTTAATCCCCGATACGACAATGGCAGGGAGGTCGTCTCTCAACAAATGATTCATCGCGAGCGTGACGCAGTCGGTGGGAGTTCCGTCTACCGAGAAATTACGGTCGTCAATCTTTTCGATTCGGAGAGGGCGGGTCAAGGTAAGGGAATGCGAAGCGGCGCTCATCTCGTGAGCAGGCGCGACGACTATGACTTCGCCCAAACTTTCCAGCGCTCGGGCAAGCGCGACGATCCCCGCAGAGTGTATGCCGTCGTCGTTGGTGACTAATATCCTGGGCATTGCTAGCGCGCTAAAACACAAAGCCCAGAACGAAGTCTAAGAACAAGTCCCACGCGATACTCGGCGCTTGACACGTCGTTTTGAGAGGGCCTCTGTCTTTAACTTTCGTCCTGGGTTGGATTGCAATCGGGACGACTGGATTTGAACCAGCGACCTCTTCCACCCCAAGGAAGCGCGCTACCAGGCTGCGCCACGTCCCGTTTGTTCAACGTTTGATGCTAGCATCCGTGTTTAGTCGTGTCAATAAATCCTCAAGATCGCTCTTGATGGCGCGGAGAACGCGGCGAGTTTCGGGCGAGGTTGATCGATCATGCGCTGACGGACTGACCGCGCCTGGTAGATGCGGCTGGACTGTCTCATCAGCCGGAGGCGCGGCACGCTTCGCCTTTTGTGGGTCGGCTCCTCGCATTTCTTCCAGCAGCTTCTTCTTTGCGCCAGCGATGGTGAATTTCTCCTCGTAAAGCAAATCGTGAATCCGAAGGACCATCTCAACATCCTTTCGGCGATACACCCGTTGACCGGCTCGGTTTTTCTGGGGCGCAAGCATTGGGAACTCGGTCTCCCAATAGCGTAGTACGTGAGGCTGCACCTTTATGAGCTCGCACACCTCGCCGATCCTGAAGAACAATTTCTCGGGGATTCGTGATGTGGATTCCATAATGTTTACCTCGGAGCACAACGCGATCCGACGGTGGTACTCATTTACGGGTTCAAGTTGAGTCTCAACCGGGCGGCCTTATGTTATGAAAATTGACAAGCAGTGTCAATCGGTGAAGGAAGAAAAATGTAGCCTTGGCAGCGGTTTAAGCAGGCAAGGTGAAGGCACTGCTCAAAGGCTTCCGGAGTTAAAGCTTTACATCATCAGTTTCTCGGTACCACGCTGAAGCTTGAATCAACCTAGACTGCGACCGCTTCTTTTTGTTCGGACACAACAGGCTTTCGCTCGAAGCGAACCCCGACCCTGAAGACTTCGCCAAACCAGCCAGCCTTTCGCTCAGCCGACCACAATTCAAGCTCGCACTCGCCGACCGGCTCAGCAATGAAGGTGACTTGTCGATCTATGATTTGGCACCGAACGCTTCCAATCAACTGGTTGTGGGAGCGGTCAAGCCCATCTGCGATCTGGAGGATCGAAGCCAAACGCAGCACCTTCGCGCGCTGTTTTCGCTCAAGCGCGTAATAGTCTTCGTGCTCGCGACGCGAACGGGCGTCGGTAGCTCTTCCTGGGAGTGAGCCGCGGTGATAGCGCACGATCGCCGCCATCATGGCGATCTCGTCACCAGTGAAGCCAGGCATCTCCGAGTTCTTTATCAGGTAGAGTCCGTGGCGGTGATGGTTGTTGTGAGCGATGTGATAACCGATGTCGTGAAGGATTGCTGCGTACTGAAGCAGCTTGCGATCCTGTCCGTTAAACTGATGCAAGGCTCTGCTGTCGTCGAAGATCTGAGTTGCCAGTCGCGCCACGTGATGCGAATGAGCTACGTCGTAGTCGTAACGCCTCGCCACGGACAACACCGACCGCGCGCGGACGTTCAGTCTTGAGTCGTCGCTCACCGGATTCAACAGCTCGTCCTCGTCAGCAGACACCGCTGCCGCAAGAAGCGCTTGCGGCGTCGCTTGCAGTTCACGTTTGCGCCGCAAATAGTCAAGAATCACTCCTTCCCTCAACGACCAGTCGCAACTTGAAATCTCGCTGGCGCCAAGATCAGAGAGGATGCACTCAAGTAACAATCCGCCCGCGACGATAATATCGGCCCGGGCCTTCTCAATTCCCGAAAATCGCCCCCGCTCGCGCAAGGTCATTCCCGTCAGCTTTCGATTTAGCCTCGCGATCTGATCGAGCGTAACCGTCTGGCTGAAGGACTCAAAGTCGGAGAGATCTGCGACTCCGTTTCGATCGCCGTTTAGCATCACGGCGTCAACCATGTTCAGCACGGTTCCCGATGTTCCGATGACGAAATCAAAACCGGCAGCTCTAATTTCCCAGATAGCGCGCGTGAGGTCAGATCGAATGTTTGTGACCAGACGGTTGAGTTCTACTGGCGAGACCGGATCGGTGGTGATGAATTTTTCGGTGAGCCGGACCGCGCCCACGCGTAGCGACAGCAGCAATTCGGGCTCGCGACCTGCGGTGATGATGAACTCGGTCGAGCCTCCGCCTATGTCGATAATCAACGCGCGCCGGTTGTTGAACTCGGTAACCTCGGATACCGCCAATGAAATCAGTCGCGCTTCTTCCACGCCGGGCAGCACCTGGACGTCGAGGCCGACCTCTTTGCGCACGCGGTCGATAAATTCGTCCGAATTGCGCGACTCGCGAACGGCTGAGGTCGCGGTAGTAATGATGGGATCGGCGCCGTTGTGCTCCGCCATTTTTTTGAATCGGCGGAGCGTGGTGATGGCGCGCTCGATGGTTTCTTTCGGAAGCTGATGCTCCCGCAGAGTTAT
>DATFWM010000341.1:0-5040 GCA_035259295.1 Blastocatellia bacterium
CTTAGGCGACATCGACGGTGATGGCCTGGCGGACATCATCATCGGCTCGGACCAGATCGACTCGGATGCGGGCCGGCACGTAGGCGGCGCTTACATTGTATTCGGCTCGCGCTCGCTGCCCTCGGTAATCGACCTCGCAAATCCGCCGACGGGCGTCCGGACGGCTCGAATAGTCGGCGCGCACCGCGAAGACCATTGGGGTGCCGCTTTACAAGTGGGGGACATAAACAACGATGGCATCGGGGACATCATAGTCGGCGGCGCCATCGATCGCGACTCCGGTTTATATGTGACACCAGACGATGAAAAAAGCGGTCACGCCTTTGACGCGGCGGGACTTGGTGGACAGAGGCCGTTATGCGGCGAAGTGTACGTGATCTATGGGCAGCGGAACTGGCCTGCTTCGATCGACCTTCGTAATCCGCCGTCGAATGCGACTCACATTATCGGGGCGATGGCGGGCGACTTCCTCGGCTCGCAGCTTCACAGTGGTGATCTAAACGGAGACGACCGCACGGATTTGATAATCGGCGCTTTGCAAGCTACGGCTCCCGACAATAAAGGACAAACAGGCGCAGTATACGTGGTCTACGGATCGGCAACCCTGCCGGGAGCAACCATCGACCTGGCCAACCCGGATGCTTCCGGTCAGCGAGTGACGGCGATCTACGGCGAGCATCATCTGGATTGCGCCGGCGATTCAGTTCGAGCTTATGACATAAACAAAGACGGTCTCTCGGATCTTTTCATCGGAAGTCCCGAGCGCAGTTTCACGATCAACGGAGAAGACCGGGTCGGCGCGGGCACGACTGAAATCATCTACGGACAACGCGACTTTCTGCCGCCGGTGATAAAGCTCTACGATCCGCCGGCAAGCCCGCGCATCTTCAGACTCGCAGGCGCGAACGGCGACGCGCAGGGTCTCGATGGCGGAAACGAGTTTTCCTACCGGCTTGCGGGCGGCGACGTCGACGGAGATGGTTACATTGACTACGTTGCGAATGCGATGCACGGTGACGGTCTTAACAATAGTGTGTTGCACGGAGGGAACGTCTACATCTTCAGCGGCAAGAAGCTATCGGCGCGGCTCGGCCAGTTGGCCCCGGAGCAGAGCCCAACGCCGCAACTAAGCGGCGCGACGCTGACGCTCAATGGACAGGCGGTGCAGCAGGCCAACGCAGGACAGTTAGGCTTGCGCATAACCATCAGCGGCGCCAATCTGCGAGGCGACACGCAGGTCACGATAAACGGCGCGATCGCCGCGTCGCATCTGCAAGCTGGGTCGCCGACGACCATTACGGTCGAGCTTGACGAGAATTTGGCAATCAGGAACAGCGTCGGCCAGCTTGTAGTCAGCGCCCGGAACACGACCCCGCCGGCCTCGAATGTTTCAAACCAGATCGTTGCCGGGACGCTAATCGGGCCTCAAATCGCTTCGGTGAAAGTAAAAAAGAAAGGCTCGGGCGCTCTATTGCTGAACATCAGCGGCGGGAACTTCCCAGGCGACGGGACGGTAACGGTGAATACCGACAGCTCTAGCGTGCCGGTCCAATCCACAAGCTTCGCGCCTCCTGATTTTGTCCAGGCGAAAATCAGCCCCGCTTCGGCGCCTCCTGAAGGTACCACGATGCGAATACGTGTAATCACCGCGCAGGGAATCGCCTCCAACGAGGTAACTGCTACGGCGAAGTGAATCCTGATCCCTGATCCGTGATTCGTGATTCGTGATTCGTGACTCGAAACCCGCGAACAGACCTAAGCACGCATTACGATTTCCGGATCACGAATCACGATTCACGGATCACGCATCACGTTTCACGGATCACGCCCGCCTCACTTTTTTAGTTGACAGGCTTTCGCTGGATGTGTACGATGTTGCCCGTTTTGTTCAGCAGTAGTGTGAGGAGGACTGAAGTTGAAGTTAAGGTTTTGCGCGTTTGAAAGTTTGACCGCAAATGCTCTTTGCTTTGGCTCCGATCATCACTCTGCAATTCACTTCAGATGAAAAGGAGAAGAGAGCATTGAGAGAAACAGGAACTGTCAAGTGGTTTAACGCGACCAAGGGTTATGGGTTCATCACTCGCGAGGGCGGCGACGACGTGTTCGTTCACTACTCCGCCATCGAGGCCGACGGTTACAAGACGCTCAACGAGGGCCAACGCGTTGAGTTCACCATAGTTCAAGGCCCAAAAGGCCTGGCTGCCAGCAGTGTGATCGCAGCCTAATCCCGTACACACATCGCGAGCCCGGCCCCGTTCGGGCTCGCCTTTTCTAAGCTTCTCACCCACCCCATCTCCAAGTTCGACAACGTCTTGGTTTAACCTCGCCTGCATCTGTGCTAGACTTTTTGTAGCGCGGAAAGTGAAGAAATAGATAAAGGCGGACCTATTATGCGCAACACTAAAGATGAGTTCATTGATGCAGGAACCGCAGAGAGCAAACAGTACGAGGTGGATGAAGAGGTCCAGCAGGAATTCGCTGACGCGCAGCGGCTAGGCTCGGGATCCGAGCGGCTAAAACGCGAGCTTCTGCAACACCATTCGCGCACGCCTCGACTTTCTGCCGGCGACCTGGATGCCGATTGGGCGCGCGCCGACATTGGGGACGAAACTGTTGGTGGCTCCGCTCCTACGCCTGACCAGGATATCGTCGAGGAACTGGGAGGCGCAATTGGCTTGACCTACGATGACAACGAACCGCTGCATACGACCGAGAAGATCGAAGGACGCGACCGTCGCCGTTGGGAGCTGGATCCTGCATCATCAGAAGACTACAACGCTCGTGTTAATCGCGAAGGCGAGTGAAACGGTTTGGCGCGCGGCGGGCTTTTTTCACGACCCTTTGTGGTTGAGAGTCTCGGAATTTGAATCAGGCTCGGCCCAGGCGCGGCGGGATGTCTCGAATTAACAAGACGACAACGTTCCCCAAATCTGACTATTCGTCTCAAAGTTTCCACACCTCAAGGCACTCTGATATAATTCGCGACCGGACGAAGGAATTCAACCGCGGAGGCGCATAATGCGGAAAGTCATCTGTTTGTCGCTGATCTACGTTGCAACCATCACCTCGGCTGCATTTGCCGACACGATACACTTGAAGAACGGCAGCGTGCTGAAGGGTAAGGTTACCAGCTTTGCCGACGATCAGTTTATTGTAATGCTTGACACCGGTTCGGGACGCTATCTGAGCAAGGCCATGGTCTACATGGGCGATGTGTCGCGGATCGATTTTGACTCGGCGCCTTCAGCAGGCGACGCGGCCGGTTCCGCAACGCCGGCGCCTGAATCTGCGGTGCGCAGCGAGGGTCAGCCGCGCGGCAACTCGTCAGGCGGTCAGGCGAGGAACACCAAGACCTCAGAACCGCAACAGCGCGAAGTGGGTCCACCAACCGAAGCTCAAGCAGCGCCGCCGGTCGCCAAGGAACCTGAGCCCGCCCAACCTGAAAAACAAATTGAAAAGCCAATTGTGACCGGTCCCCCTTCTGAAAGCTCCGACAGCGATCGCTTGTCCTCTCGCAAGTCCGGTGGGCCCGTCAAGACCGTCACCGTAGACGTCGTCGGCAAGCGCGATTGGACCAGCACCGGGTTGATAGTCAAACGCGGCGACCGCATTCGCATCACTGCCAGCGGCAGCGTCACCTTGGATCCGGCGAGCGGACGTTCCTCCGGGCCCGAAGGCTTAAGCGATCTGCCGGATCCGAAGAAGCTGATGCCCGACCAGCCGACCGGAGCGCTGATCGGAGTGATCGGCGCCGATAATGATGACTTCATCTTTATCGGCCGATCGTCGGAGTTTCAGGCAACTCGCGACGGACTCCTGTTTCTGTCGGTGAACGAAGGCAACCTCGCCGACAACACCGGAACCTACAAGGCTGTGATAGAAGTCCAGGGCTCGAAGAGGTGAAGGAAAAGAAACCCACCAGAGTCACTTTCAAGTATTTGCGCGTCTGTTTACCCGATTAGCGCGCGATCCTTTCCATTCATTGAGGGGGACGTTTCCACCGGGTCAGATAGGGTTTTCCTGAGAGCGGCTTGACATCGAGTTCATCATCGTAGGAGCATTTTTTGGCTGTAGTGCCTCCCCAGACACGCAGCCTTAGGAGGTTAGCAGTAATGGCAGCGACGTTTGGAACTCATATCGCGCCCGAGAACCTAAGGTTGATACTATTGGCCTACGGGATAGATCACGCCTACCGCATAGTCAGCCTCGACGAGATCGCTCGTGCGATGCCCCACATCAGAAGGGATCAGATTGGGAATGTGCTTGACTCGCTCGCGCAGGAAGGGCTGGTGACCAGGTTCTCCGGCCGCTACTGTTTTAACAAGTCGATTCCGGCCGACCTTCAACAAGACATCGAGCAACTTATCACCCCAAGCGGAACGATCCGTAAGAGAGCGAACTGACAACTAGCGTCTTTGCCAGCCTTTGCGATCTTCGCGCGAAAGTTGTTTATGGCATCAATTTCGCGCAAAGGGTCAAAGAGACCTGAAAGAGCGGGTCGACGAAACTTATGAATGCGTTTGCGCCAACTGAGCGAACAACTTTGAAGCGGCTGCCTAAGCGCGGTGAGTATGATCGCGAAGCGGTCTACAAGATTCTCGACGAAGCCTTCGTCTGTCACGTAGGCTTCAACTCTGAAGGCAAGCCGGTCGTGATTCCAACTTCGTACGGGCGGATCGGAAACGATCTGTACATACACGGATCGGCAGCAAGTCGGATGCTGCGTTCGCTCGAGCGAGGGATAGACGTGTGCGTAACTGTTACCTTGATCGACGGACTGGTGCTGGCACGGTCTGCTTTTCATCATTCTATCAACTACCGATCGGTGGTCATTTTTGGAAGCGCAAAGGTAGTGAATGACCCAGCCGAAAAGCTTGAAGCACTTCATGCATTCACCGATCATATCGTGCCAAATCGCTGGGAAGAGGTCCGCCCACCCACAGAGAGCGAGCTTCAGGCGACGCTGGTGCTGAGAGTGCCGCTCGAGGAGGTGTCGGCAAAAATACGCACTGGTCCTCCGATCGATGACGAAGAAGATTA
>DATFWM010000342.1:0-3165 GCA_035259295.1 Blastocatellia bacterium
GATCTCCATGGTTGCTGCCTCACTAGACAATATGAACTTTGGAAGCTGCCCGAGAATGCGCTGTCAGACAATTGCTGATAATTCTCGGCAAGACAGTAGAATTAGTTGCAAAAACCGATCGAGAAATCAAGCTCTCTTGCACTGAATGACAGGAAGCAATGGCGGACGCCAAAAGACTGGAGCCGGTGAAGGGACTCGAACCCCCGACCCGCTGATTACAAATCAGCTGCTCTACCAACTGAGCTACACCGGCCTGCGGCGACTCCTCGTCAACAATCGAAGGATAGGGAATCGATCAGGCTATTGCAAGACATCGGTTTGGCGATTCGCCGATATCATGTGCCGGTTCCTTCTTAGTTGAAGCAGGTCAGATCGCGGCCAAAGACCTCGCCGAAATGTCGCGCGGCTACGCGCGAGACCTGTTGCACGTAAACCGGCTCACCTAAGAGCCGCGAGATTGAAGTGACACCCTTGTCGCTGATGCCGCAAGGTACAATCATCTTGAAGTAGCTGAGATCAGTGTTCACGTTCAACGCGAAACCGTGGCTTGTGATCCAGCGCGCGATCCTGACACCGATCGCAGCGATCTTTTCGTTGCCGACCCACACGCCGGTCAAGCCGGGAATCCGAGTTCCCGTAACGCCGAAGTCGGCGATTGTTCGGATAAGCACTTCTTCGATGTCGCGAACATAGCGATGCACATCACAGCGGTCCGGCTTGAGATTGATGATCGGATAGCCGACTAGCTGGCCCGGCCCGTGATAGGTCACATCGCCGCCACGACCCGTTTCGTGGACTTCGACTGAATGAATGTCAAGCTGCTGATCATCGGCGAGGATGTTGGAGCTATCAGCCCCGCGTCCGAGAGTGAAGACGTGAGGGTGTTCGAGGAGAAGCAACTGCTCGGGTGCTTCACCGGAACGAACTCGCTCGACGGCGCGTTCTTGCAAATGAAGCCCATCATCGTAAGGAACTAGTCCGAGCCAGCGAGCTTCGCATACGCGCCGAATCGGAGAGGCTTGCGCAGTCATACCGCCTAACTCGTATACTCCGCCGCTTCGATCACGTCGCGAACCGCGGCCAGAAACTGATCCGCTACCGCTCCGTCAATCACTCGATGATCAAAGCTCAGCGACAAGACCCCAATCTGTCGAATGGCGATCGCGTCATCGATCACAACCGGACGCTTCTTGATCGCGCCCACGCCCAGTATCGCTACTTGCGGCTGGTTGATTATCGGAGTGCCCGACCAGCCGCCAAATACGCCAGGGTTCGTGATTGTAAAAGTCCCGCCCTGCACTTCATCGGGCTTGAGCTGCTTTGTTCGCGCGCGCTCGCCAAGATCGTTCACCGCACGCGCAAGCCCAAGCAGCGATTTTTCATCCGCATTGCGAATCACCGGAACAATCAATCCCCAATCGAGCGCGACCGCCACGCCGATGTTCATGTCTTTCTTGTAGACGATCTGATCGCCCCACAACGACGAGTTGACGATGGGCCACTTCTTGATGCCTTCAATCACGGCCTTGATGATGAACGGCATGAATGTCAGCTTGACCCCGTCACGCTGTTGAAACTCACCCTTCAGCTCATCACGAAGCTTCGCGGTCTTGGTGAAGTCGATTTCCATGAACGAAGTGACGTGCGCCGAAATGCGCTTGCTTTCGACCATCCGTTCAGCGATCCGCCGGCGCATGACCGACATCGGCTCGATCTCGACGCGGTCGCCTTCGGTGTAAGGCGGCGGACCGACTTCAGCTTCTGCCGCGGCGGGCGCTCGAAGCGGCTGCGGCGCGCGAGTTGGGGCAGCGGGAGCGCGAGGAGCCGGAGCTTCCGCAACGGCTTTTCTCTCTTCCTCTTTCTCTGGCGCTTCTTCTACAGCCGCTTCCTTTGCGGCTGGTCGCTTCTCGATGAAACTTAGAATGTCTTGCTTCGTGACTCGGCCTCCAATTCCAGTTCCTTCGATCTGTGCGATGTCGACGCCGTGCTCTTCGGCGATTTTTCGGACAAGAGGCGAGGACCGCGTGCGTCGCAACTCATCTTTGTCGGCCTCCGCCACAGGCGCGGCCGCTGATTCGACAGTCGGCTTGGGCGGCTCTGGCGCTTCTGATTCTTCCGCTTCGGGCTTGCGTTCAGCTTTCTTTGGTTCTTCCTTTTCTCGCTCGGGCTTAGCCTTCTTCGCCTCTTCTTTCTCAGTCTTGCGCTCAGGTCGCTCGGCTTCCTCTTCACGCTCAGGCTTCGCCTTCTTCGGTTCCTCCTTCTCCGGCTTTCGCTCGGCTTTCTTGGCCTCTTCCTTAGGAGCGGACTTCGCTCCCGCGCCATCGATGACAGCGACGACAGTGTTGACGGCGACGGTCTCGCCCTCTTGGACCTTTATTTCTGAGAGGACGCCCGAGGCCGGCGCCGGTATCTCGGCGTCAACCTTGTCGGTCGAGATCTCAAACAGCGGCTCGTCACGTTTGACCGTGTCACCCTCCTTCTTGAGCCACTTAACGATCGTCCCTTCGGCGATGGACTCACCCATCTGCGGCATCTTCACTTCTTCGCTCATAAGTCTCCGATCTGAAATGTGATGCGTGATCCGTGACCGGTGATTTGCCCCGGTTCACGCATCACGCATCACGGATCACTTCAATATGCTGCCAGCGTGCGAGCCGCCTTTATCACGTCGTCGACCTGCGGCAAGAAGAATTCTTCGAGCGGCGGCGCGTAAGGAACCGGCGTGTCGATCGAGGTAACTCGCATCACCGGAGCATCCAGGTATTCGAAAGCGTCCTCGTTTATGACTGCGGTCAGCTCGCCGGCCATTCCGCCAGTGCGTGTTGCTTCGTGAAGAATGATTACCTTACTCGTCTTCTTGACCGATTCTACAATGGCCTCGCGGTCGAACGGCATCAAGGTCCGCAGGTCAATGACCTCTGCGTCGATGTCTTCCCCTTTCAACCGTTCCGCCGCGTCGAGCGCGGTGTAGACCGTCGCTCCGTAGGTGATGATGGAAAGGTCGCGCCCTTGCCGACGAACTGAAGCCTTACCGATCGGCACGATATAGTCGTCAGCTGGAACTTCTTGTTTGATCTTCGGGCTCCGATAAAGCAGCTTGTGCTCGAAGAACAGCACAGGGTCTTCATCGCGAATCGCCGCTTTGATCAAGCCCTTGGCGTCGTA
>DATFWM010000343.1:0-3918 GCA_035259295.1 Blastocatellia bacterium
CGTCCTGACAGGCCGCGATCTACCGGACGCGCTTACTGAAACCAAGAGGTTGCTTCGAGGCGTTTAGCATGATGTCAAGAAAGAAAGTCTTGATCGAGCGGATCAGCAGCGAATATCACCGCCCAAGCGGACCGCTGTGGCAACCCGCCGCCGACATATACCGGAGCCCGCACGGATGGAAGATAAAATTCGATCTGGCGGGAGTCAGGCCTGACGATGTCGAGGTGCTCGTGGCAGACAACAAGCTTATCGTTCGAGGCGTCCGCCGGGACACCGTGATCACCGAAGGCTGGAGCTATCATCAGCTCGAGATAACCTACAGCCGATTCGAGCGGGTGCTGAAGATCCCGTGTGATTTGTCACACGCCGAGATCCGATCAGAATGCCGCGATGGCTGGTTCATATTACATTTGGATTGCGTTTGAGTGATCAAGGGGTAACAAATAATGGAAGAGAGCAAAACCTTAGAAATTCCGATATTACCATTGCGAAACACCGTGATTTTTCCGTCGGGCATAACGCCGCTCACGGTGGGGCGCCCATTGTCGCTTGCCGCTGCCGAAGCCGCGCTTGCAACTGAGGAGAAGCTGTTGGGCGTGGTTGCGCAGCGCGAAGACAATGAGGCCGAGCCCGCGCCCGAGAACTTGTATAGAGTCGGCACGATCGTCGTTATCAATCGAATGCTCCGCGCGCCTGGCGCGGAAGAGGTGCTGCATCTGATCGTGCAGGGACAAGATCGATTCCGCATTGTTGGATTTACCGAGCAGACGCCTTATCTCAAAGCGCGGGTCGAGATCTTGCCCGAGCCCGTGCGCGAGAAGTCGCCGGAGGTTGATGCGCTTCAAAGGAATATCCAGACGCTGATTCAAAAAGCGCTCAGCTTGTTGCCCAACATTCCGCCGGAGATCCGCAGCATCATTGTTCAAGCCGACGATGCGGTTCGGCTCGCGTACTTTCTTGGCTCGGTGCTGGATCTTCAAGTGACTCAGGAGCAGGCGCTGCTTGAGGCAAACACCGAAAGCGAGCTGCTTCACCTGATGCATTCATACCTTGCTCGCGAGGTCGAGGTGCTCGAGATTCGCAGCAAGATTGCCAATCAGGCGCAGGAGGAGCTTGGCAAGGCGCAGCGCGATTACATTCTGCGCGAGCAGATGAAGCAGATTCAGAAAGAGCTTGGCGAGGGCGACGGAGAACAAGCCGAAGTGAATCTGTTGCGGGAAAGGATCGAGAAGGCCGATCTGCCCGATGAAGTGCGCGCCGAAGCAGATCGCGAGTTGAAGAGGCTAGAGCGCTTGCCTAACATGGCGCCCGATTACCACGTCATTCGGACCTATCTCGAATGGATTCTCGAGCTGCCGTGGAAGAAGTCGACCGAGGAAATTCTCGATCTGAACCTCGCTCAGAAGGTGCTCGACGAAGATCATTACGATTTGGAAGATATCAAACAGAGGATACTCGAGCACCTCGCGGTCATCAAGCTGAATCCTAAGACAAAAGCGCCGATACTGTGCTTCGTCGGCCCGCCCGGCGTCGGCAAGACCAGCCTTGGACAGTCGATCGCGCGTTCGATGGGGCGCAAGTTCGAGCGCATGTCGCTCGGCGGCATGCGAGATGAGGCCGAGCTTCGCGGACACCGCCGAACGTACATCGGCTCGATGCCTGGCCGAATCATTCAGGCGCTGCGGCGCGCAGGCGTTAACAATCCGGTTATGATGCTGGATGAAGTGGACAAGTTGGGAATGGACTTCCGCGGCGATCCGGCTTCGGCGCTGCTTGAGGTACTCGACCCGGCGCAGAACTTTTCGTTCAGGGACCACTACCTGGATTTGCCGTTCGATCTTTCAAAAGTGTTCTTCATCGCGACGGCCAACACTCTATCGCCGGTGCCGCCTGCGCTTCGGGACCGAATGGAAATCATCCGACTGTCGGGTTACACCGAAGAGGAGAAGCTTCATATCGCCAACCAATATCTGGTACCGCGTCAGATAAAGGAGGCGGGACTGAGCGAGGAGCAGCTTCAGTTCACGGACGAAGCGATACAGGGAATCATCAGTCGGTACACGCGAGAGGCCGGAGTCCGGCAGCTTGAGCGCAGCATCGGAAGCGTCGCCCGCAAAGTGGCGCTGAAAGTTGCCAAAGGCGAAGGGGAAAGGTTCACGGTCAAGCCGGAAGACCTCGAGGACTATCTTGGCCACGAGATGTTCTTCCACGAGATGGCGCGACAAACGCTCCCCCCCGGAGTCGCGACTGGACTGGCGGTTACCGAGATGGGCGGCGAGGTCCTGTTCGTTGAAGCGACGCTGCTGCCGGGCAGCAAAGGGCTCACTCTGACGGGTCAGCTTGGCGACGTTATGCAGGAATCTGCTAAGGCTGCGCTCAGTTATCTATGGTCGCACTCGGCTGATCTGGGGCTCGATTGCGGGGAGCGATTCGAGAACAGCGGCGTTCACATACACGTGCCGGCGGGCGCGACCCCAAAGGACGGCCCCTCGGCCGGCGTAGCCATCGTCTCGGCGCTTGCGTCGTTGTGTTCAGGTCGCCCGGTGCGAAGCGATACGGCGATGACAGGCGAGATCACGCTGAGCGGACTTGTGCTCCCGGTTGGAGGGATAAAAGGGAAAGTGCTTGCCGCTCGGCGTTCGGGCATGAAGCGAGTTGTCTTGCCGAGGAGGAACGAGCCCGACCTGAAGGACGTTCCCGAGGAAGCGCTGCGTGATCTGGAGGTACACTTTGTCGAGCGAATCGATCATCTGCTGCCGCTGAGTCTCTCGCCTTCGCCGGAAGGAGCGGAAGAAACGCCGTTGCCGCCCGAAGCCGACAGGGTGACCGCAGGAACGGAATTGCGCGCCGAGCGGGGATAATGGCTTTGGTTTGATGTGATACACGAGAAGCGGCCCAACGTCTAATTAGAACCGGATTGCGTCGTTGGATGTTCATCCTTCTTGACCTCCAGGCTACTCCGTAGCCTCTTTCCCTCAAAATCTAACAACGCGTCTCTATCTGGTATACTTTAAGCTTATGTATTCCGAGCTGTTCGAGACTATCTATCCCATAAACGCACCGAGGAAGGAGAAAGGTGTGGTTGTTACAGCTGTTGATCCATTCGCGCTTGCCGACGAGATTGGAATTAAAGCCGGCGATCGGATCCTCAGAATCAACAATCACGACCTGCGTGACTTTTTAGATTTTCAGTTCTACGCGGGCAGCGAAGACCGGGTGCGTCTGGATGTGATCAAGAAATCAGGTCAAGCGGTCGCACTCGACGTTGAAGTCGGCGAAGGCGAAATCTGGGGACTCGACTTTGAGTACTTCTCGCCTCGCCAGTGCGCGAACGATTGCATTTTCTGTTTCTGCAATCAGAACCCGGCAGGTTCGCGCGAATCGCTCTTCTTCAAAGACGAAGACATCAGACTCTCGTTCCTTCACGGCAACTACACCACGATGTCCTCGATTTCAAAGATGGAACTCGATCGGATCGTTGAACAGCGGCTGTCTCCTCAATACGTCTCGGTTCATGCGACCGATCCCGAGGTGCGCCGCTATCTGCTCGGACGCAAGCGAGCTGACGACGTGCTCGGTAAGATGCGATACCTGGCCGATCGCGGCATCGAGCTTCACGCTCAAATAGTACTTTGTCCTACAATTAACGACGGTGATGTCCTTAGAAGAACGGTAAAAGATCTCGCAGAGCTG
Source organism: Blastocatellia bacterium (assembly GCA_035259295.1). Lineage (GTDB taxonomy): Bacteria > Acidobacteriota > Blastocatellia > UBA7656 > UBA7656 > Onstottus_A. The sequence goes on from DATFWM010000343.1 coordinate 3,694, forward strand.
CATCCGCAACTTCGGTCGGTTGCAGTCGTGCCGGTCGTGTTCACGAGGCTGCACAATTATCGTGACAAACTTACAGCGGTAACCGACGACTTCTGTCGTAAGCTGATCAAAGAGATGCGGCCGTGCCAGCGTGAGTTTCGAAATCGCTTCGGGACTTCGTTTGTGTTCCTTGCCGACGAGTTCTATTTGCGCGCTGGAGTGCCGCTGCCCGGTAGCGTGCATTAC
>DATFWM010000344.1:0-5020 GCA_035259295.1 Blastocatellia bacterium
TACTCGATCTTCGATCCGTATCACCTCAGCGCAAGCAGCCTCAACGTCTGGCCAAGCGCCCATCGCGACACCCGCAAGGATCGCCGCTCCATACGCCGCGCCTTCGGTTGTATTCACGGTCACCAATTCCGATTCGAGCACGTCGGCCAGGATCTGCCGCCACAGACTGCTCTTTGCGCCCCCTCCGGAGACTCGGACTTGTTCAATGCGTCCAAGTCCCGCGTCCTGAATCAGCGCAAAGCTGTCCTTTAATCCGAAAGCAACGCCTTCGAGAACCGCTCGCGTGAGGTAGCCGCGATTGTGCCGCAGCGTCAGCCCGACCCACGCGCCGCGCGCAAGAGGATCAGCATACGGCGTGCGCTCACCGGAAAGATAAGGAAGGAAGATCAACCCTTCACAACCCGCCGGCACTTTCGCTGCTTCTACCATCAACTCGTCAAAGCTCACCTGCGACGCGAGAGAGTCTCTATACCATTGCAGACTGCCGGCCGCGCTGAGCATCACTCCCATGAGATGCCAGCGATTTGGCAACGCGTGACAAAACGCATGCAGCCTTCCATCAGGTTCGATCAGACACTCGTCGGTTGAGGCAAACACAACACCCGATGTCCCGAGCGTGAGGCCAACGATTCCGGGTCGCACCGCGCCTACTCCAACTGCCTGCGCGGCCTGGTCGCCGCCTCCGGCAACCACCGGAGTTCCCGCGCGCAAACCGGTTTCTTCCGCAGCCGCCGGCGTTACTTCGCCGGTGATCTCCGTTCCTTCAAAAGTCGGCGGCAGCCAGTCTTCTGGTATGCCCAAAGCTGCGAGAACCTCTGAAGACCAGTTTCGGGTCGTTAGATCAAACAGCATTGTGCCCGAGCCATCAGCCTTGTCCATCGCCAGCTTGCCGCTCAGCTCGAATCTGATGTAGTCCTTGGGAAGCAGCATATGGCGCGCGCGAGCGAAGACTTCTGGCTCGTGATTCTTGACCCATAGAATCTTTGGCGCGGTGAATCCGGTCAGCGCTTCGTTGCCGGTGATCCGGATCATGCGCTCCCTGCCCAAGCGCGCGCGAATCTCATCACACTCCACACTGCAACGTTGATCGTTCCAGAGGATCGCCGGTCGAAGAACACGCTTCTCCTCGTCGAGAAGAACGAGGCCGTGCATCTGTCCCGTCAAGCCGATCGCTGAAACTTGTTCGCCCGAAATTTTCGCTTGAGCCAGCGCTTGACGAACGCTGGCTGCGACGCCGCGCCACCAATCCTCGGGTTGCTGTTCGGACCACAGCGGCCGCGGCGTCGATAAGGCGAGGGGAGTCGTCGAGCTGGCGACAACTCCACCGTCGCGGTCGATGAGCAGCGCTTTGGCACCAGTAGTTGAAGTATCTATTCCCAGAAACAGAGTCATCTGGCATTACCTGTGTCTTTGCAGCAGACGGTATTTCCTCTACATCAGGATTGTCAAGATCACGGATGAGCGTAGCTTTAGAGCGCCTCATGGATCGCAAGAGCTCTGAGCCATTACACTAAGATTTTGTGATCGGTGGCGTCGACTTGAGTAGGAATCACTAATCCGGAGCGAAGAGGAATCTCAAGGGTCGGCTACTTTGGAACAGCGGCACGGCGGAACTAAATCGCGAACTCGGGTTCCATCGCAAGCTGCGCCTTGCGCAACTCGAATCGCGCGCGGCCGAGGTTGCCCCCGTTGTTGAGTGCAAGCAGCAGGAAGTACTCAGAAGTGATCGGCCTGAATAGAAAGCTCATCGCGTCGGTCGCGAAAACCATCTCGCTCATCTCGCCCAGCTCGGTGTCGGATACGGTTTTCATGCTGCGACGCACCAGCGTGGTGAACTCGGTCGCAACCGACTCGATATCCACTAGTGGGCTCAAGTCGTGGACGTGACGCTCGATTGGTATGCCGTCGATCCCAAGTATGACGACCGCCGCGCATCCTTCAATACGATTAGCCATGTCGGTGAGTGTTTCTGTGAAACTCATATCTCGATTTCGGATTGCGGAATGCGGATTGGGGATTTGAGCTTTGCGTTCATTCCGCAATCCTCAATCCGCAATCCGCATTGGTCTAATGGCCGCCTTTTCCGCTTGCGCCGCCCGTTGTTGTCGCAGCCTTGCTGTCAGGCGCGCCTTGCGTGGGCGTGACAGCGCGCTGCGTCTGGTTGGGATTAGGCATGCCTTCCACTGAGCTGCGCTGCGGAGCTCGCGGACCGAGCGTGCCATCGTTTCTGACGATGCGCGGTGTGAGGAAGAACAGAATCTCATCGGCGTCCCGGCGCGTGCTTCGGTGTTTGAACATCTCGCCCATCAGCGGAATTCGGGAAAGGCCGGGGGTCCGGTTGATCGAGTGACCCTCGGAGTCGATGTTTATCCCGCCCATCACCGTCGTGCCGCCGTCCTGAACCAGCACGGTTGATTCGGCCGATTGAGTATTGATGCCGGGCGTTCCGTTGTTGAACTGATTGGCGAGCTGGAAGTTGACGGTGTTGTTCTCGGCCACCACGTGCATCAGCACCTGTCCGTTCTCTTCGATGATCTGGGGTGTTATTTCAAGCCTCAGCGCGGCGGTGACGAACGTCGTCGTAATTGTGTTGTTCGATACCGTCTGCACTGGGATCTGGACGCCGTTGACTATCTCGGCGGTCTTGTTATCGGTGGTCGTGACGCGCGGGCTTGCGATGGTTCGCACCTGACCTTTGGTCTCCGAAGCCGACAAGGCCATCGAAAGAAGCCCAGTTCCAAGCGCGCCGGTGGTCAAGCTCAGCACCGTGTTTGCGACTCCCGCCCGAAGCGACGTATCAGCGAACGGCCCGACCAGATTTGGGCCCAAACCTTTTTGATTGTTTGAACCGGACCCTCCAGAGCCGCTCCCAGAGCCGCCTGAGCTTCCACCCGAGCCGCCGCCCGAGCCGCCGGTATTTCCGCCTGGCTGAAGCCCGCTGCCCACTAGTTGGACCGGGGTTGTTTCGAACAGCCCGCCTCGCCCGTTCTTGCCCACGTTCGCGGCTGCAAGCTCGCTGCCGATGTCGCGCAGGAAGTTGCGGCTTGCGATTACTATTCGCGCTTCGATCTCCACCTGAGGCTCAGGGTGATCCAGCTTCGCGATCATGTCCTCGATAACCTGCACGTGCTCCGGCAGATCGGTGACGATGAGGCTGTTGGTTCGCACGTCAACCTCTGTACGTCCGCGCGGACTCAAGCGGCTGTTGACGATCGCTATCAGCGAGCCTTGACCGGTGATTCCGCTACCGGCCCCGATTCCGCCGCTCGAGGAGCTCGTACCTCCGCTGGATCCGCTTCTTCCCGACGCTCCGGCGCCGGTAGCACCGAGTTGTCCTGCAGCCCGAGCGTATTTGAGGTGGATGATCCTGGTCACAAGCGGGAGCTGCTTGGCCTTCTCCTCCTGGATCGCTCGTTGTTGCTCCTCCTCTTCTTTGACTGCCTGAAGCGTAGCGATTCTGATCATGCCGCCGTTCTCGCAGACCGCGCCCAAACGGTTCGCTCGCAACACCGAGTCCATCACTTGGTTCCACGGCCTGTCTGTTACACGAAGATCGACCGGAACTGCGCCGACCGATTTGTCGACGATGAAGTTCACGCCGTATTGTTGCGATATGAATCGCAGCATATCGCGAATGTCGACGCCCGCGCGAAGATCAAAGCTGATTAGCCCGCCCACATAGCCTGGATCGCAGAAGGCCATCTCGCTGCGTTTCGCTTGCGTCGAGCGTTGCGCATCCAGGACGCTGCGAGTGACCGAAGGCTGCGCCGGCTGGCTCTTCGGCTCTGCAGATGTCCGTGGAGCTGTTGGCGTCGGATTGGGCAGCGACCTATTGGGCTGAGCCGTTACACGCTGAGTGTTGGTTTGACTGTTGGACGAATTCGACTGCGCGATCAGGTTCGCGGGTTGCTCAGCCGATTTCTTTTGATCGGTTTTGTTCTCGACGCGGTCTCCAGCGACTTTGACTTCCGGTTTGTGTTGCGACTCGGCAGCTTGCTTCACAGCGTTGGCGCTGTCCTGCGCCTTCGCGTCGACCGTCGAGTTCTGCTGCGCTCTGACCTCCGAGTTCGGTTTGGCCTCGTTTTCACGCGAGCTGCTCAAGTTGCCGACTGCGATAACCAGCGACGAACCTTCGCGAACTACGCGATATGGAACTTTCGATTTGGTGTCCAGCACCACACGAACTACATTCGGGCTTGGTTGACCAACCCGCAAGCGATCAACCGAAGCAGCACCTACCGCCGTTGTCTTGTTGCCCACTGCTGAATGGACGCCGGTGATATCGACTACTATTCTTAACGGATCGGACAGCACGAAATCCTTGAACTGCGCGACGCCGTCGGTATCGATCACCACTCGAACGCCTCCGCCGCTGGCCTCCGAGCGAACCGACCGCACGACTGTCGCGGGCTTGAGCGCGCTCGGTTGAGGGTTGACCTTTTCAGCCACGGGTTCCGCACGTCGTGGATCTGCGTTCCTGGAGCTGACCGGGGCGGAATACACGGCTACGCCGGGCGAGTCCGCACGCGAGTCGTTGCGAGGCTGGCTCACAGGCTTTGCCTCCTTGCGATCTTGCGGTGGTGCTGACTGGCCATCAGGCGAGATCTCCAGCACGAATGTGTTGCCGTTGACCGTCGAGCGGTCTCGCGCATCCGGTCGGACGTTGACTTCTAGTCTCGCGACTGCGCGGCCGCCGCTGCCGCCGTCCGGTTGCGACTGTCGCACAACAACCTGATCGACAAGCGCGCTCTTGACGCTGTAGGAAGGCGCGAGATGAGAAGCTTCGCCGCCAGGCAGATCGACCAATATCAACCGGTCCGTCGGCCTGAAAACCGTGTAGAGAGGTGGCGCGCTAGACTCGACCAGGATGCGTGTAAGCGATCCTACGGTCTCGTGCTTGAGCGACATCAGGGCGAACGACTGCGGTTCCGCAACCCCGTTCGTTTTCGCAAACACGCTCAAGTTACCCACGAGCGCCAATAGCGAAAGTATTGCGATAGGCCTCCTAATGGTCATGGCT
>DATFWM010000345.1:0-2055 GCA_035259295.1 Blastocatellia bacterium
TGGCCTTCGATGCCTGTCCGCCGGTGTTGGAATAAACTTCGGTGTCAAGCACCAGCACATTGACGTTCTCCCCGCTCGCAAGAACGTGATCCAAACCGCCGTATCCGATGTCGTATGCCCACCCGTCGCCGCCGATTATCCAGACGCTCTTCTTGACCAGCGCATCGCAAACTGCGAGCAGGTCGCAAGCCTCGGGGTCACGTGCGCCGTTCAATTTGGCTTTCAGTGCGGCGACGCACTCGCGCTGGATACGGATGCCTTCGTCCGTCGTCTGGCCGGTGCCGAGCAAGCATTCGGTCAGCGGCCCGCCAATCTCTGCGTGCAAGCGCTCGATGAGTTGTCTCGCGTAAGCGTTTTGCTGATCGAGCGCTAGCCGCATTCCAAGTCCGAACTCGGCATTGTCTTCAAACAGCGAATTGCTCCACGCCGGCCCGCGCCCGTCGCGGTTGACGCTGTAGGGAGTCGTCGGCAAGTTTCCGCCATAAATGCTAGAGCAACCCGTCGCGTTCGCGATGATCGCGCGGTCGCCGAACAGCTGCGTGACAAGCCTGATGTAAGGAGTTTCTCCGCAGCCTGAGCATGCGCTCGAGAACTCGAACAACGGCTGAAGCAGTTGCGCGTTCTTGATCGTGTTGTAGCGCAGCACGCCGTCACTGGGTTTATCGGGCAGCGTGAGGAAATAATCCCAGTTCACGCGCTCGCGTTGGCGCAGCGGCTGCTGTGGGTGCATGTTGAGCGCCTTGCGCGAGACGTTGCTCTTGTCTTTCGCCGGGCAGACCTCGACGCATAACCGGCAGCCCGTGCAGTCTTCAACCGCAACCTGAATCGTGTAGCTCTGATCGGCGAGCTCGCGCCACTTCGCTGGCATTCGCTTGAACGCCGCGGGGGCGCCCGCGAGCAACGACTGATCAACAACTTTGGCGCGAATCGTCGAGTGCGGACACACGATCACGCACTTGCCGCATTGAATGCAAAGGTCCGGCTCCCAAACCGGAACCTCGAGCGCGATGTTGCGCTTCTCCCACTGCGCCGTGCCTACCGGATAAGTTCCGTCCATGGGAAAAGCGCTGACCGGGAGGCTGTCGCCGCTCCCGGCAATGATTGGCGCGGTGACGTTTTGAACGAACTCCGGTGCGCTCGATGCAACAATCGGCGACCGGTCAAAGGCGCTTGTAACCGACGACGGCACATTGACTTCGTGCAAGTGCTCGAGCGCGGCATCAACCGCTTTAAAGTTCTGGCCGACCACCGCCTCGCCGCGATTGCCATAGGTTTTCTTGATTGACTCTTTGATCTTCCGAATCGCTTCTGCGCGCGGCAGCACGTTACTGATCGCGAAGAAGCACGTCTGCATGATCGTGTTTATGCGCGCGCCCATGCGGGTTTGTCGTGCGACCTCATACGCGTTGATCACGTAGAACTTCAGCTCCTTTTCGATGATCTGCTCTTGAACCGAACGCGGCAGATGATCCCAAACTTCTTTGGCGGAGTACGGGCTGTTGAGTAGGAAAGTCGCGCCCCGCTGGGCCACGGCGAGAACGTCGTACCGCTCGAGGAAATTGAATTGATGAACCGCGACGAAGTTGGCTCTTTGAATCAAGTACGTGCTTTGAATCGGCCTCGGGCCGAAGCGCAAATGCGAGACAGTGACCGCCCCTGCTTTCTTGGAGTCGTACACAAAATAGCCTTGAGCAAAATTGGGCGTTTGCTCGCCGATGATCTTAATCGAGTTCTTGTTGGCGCTGACCGTTCCGTCCGATCCCAACCCCCAGAATACTGCTCGCACTTCGTCCTCCGGTTCGGTGTTGAAGTCGGGATTGAAAGGGAGACTTGTGAAAGTGACGTCGTCGGCGATGCCGATGCTGAAATGATTCTTCGGTTGCGCTTTGGCGAGTTCGTCGAACACGCCTTTGACCATCGCAGGGGTGAATTCTTTCGAGGCGAGTCCGTAACGCCCGCCGACGATGCGAGGCATTTCGTCGAATCGAGAGTCGCCGTTCATCATCGCTTCGCTGATTGCGGTGACCACGTCCTGATAGAGTGGCTCGCCTGTCG
>DATFWM010000346.1:0-3979 GCA_035259295.1 Blastocatellia bacterium
AAAAGTGGGGCTTAGCGCTGCAGCATTTCTTTGAAGCAGGTGACGAAGCAAGCGCCGCCGAGACGCTGCTGACAGCAGAGCGGACGCTGCTGGCCGGGGGCCTGACACGCACGGTCAGCTCTTACTTGCCGAGATTCGGTCGCGACACTCTTAATCGGCACCCACGACTCTACAATCTCATGGGTGAAGTCAAAATCATCGAAGGCGATGCCGGCGGTGCGGAAGCTATGTTCAAATCGGCTCTCGCCGCAAAGTGCGATGCTCCCGGTGTGAAAGCCGCCGCCCTCACTGGTTTGGCGCATTCAGCCGTACGCGAACATAACTTCAAGGAAGCGATCAAGTACGCAGAAGCTGCCGAGCGTTCCGAAACCACAGCGCGGAGCGCGCACGATGGGGCGGCGTTGGTCGCGCGGATCAAGAACGTTGCGGCCGCCGTCAGGGTCTTCGAAGGCCGCTACCGCGAGGCCAATGAATTGATGGAAGAAGCACTACGATTGGCGCACGAGACAGGCGACGTTCGCTTGGTAAGGTCGATTTCGCACAACCTGGCCTTGCCCGCTTTCATGGAAGGCGATTTTCACGCGGCGCTCAGGTACTTCTCGCGAAGCCCCATTTCTGAAGCCTCAGGCTCAAGCCGATCGTTGCATCCCGATTCGATACTGCTTTACCTGAACCGCGCCGCCGTCTATACCGCGCTGGGAAAACTAGAGATGGCTGAGCGCGACATTGGCCGCGCTGGCGAATTGGCTCAAGTCTTTAGCTTGCGCGGATTCGTTCCGCGAATAACCGAGGGAAGGGCCAACATTGCGCGTGAGAGACGGCGGTTCGAGGAAGCCGATGAACTCTACGCAGCAGCGCTCGACGAGTATCGAAACGCAGACACTGATCCGGCGAAGTCTGATCTCTATTACGAGCGAGCGCTCTTGGAGCTTCGACGCGGTGATCTGGAGCGTGCGATCGAGTTGATTGACGTGATGGTTTCGGACCGGCGAAAGAACGGACGCGAAATCGAGCTGGCGCTCGCGAAACAAATGCGTTCCCGGATTCTCGTCGAGCGCGGCGATCCGCAGGCGCTCCACGAAGCCGACGACAGCGAGCCCTTGCTCAGACGCCTCGGGTGCAATTACTATCTAGCAATAGGTGATTATGTGAGGGCGCGGACGCTGGCTGGGCGAGATGATGAAGGAGGACGGCTGGCGCTCTCTGAATTCCTTGAGCTTGCAGAGCGTTTTGACTACAGCTACTTCGTCGCGACAGAAGAATCGTTTCACGCAGTGCTTGGGGATCTTTGTCGGAGATATTCAGTCAGTTCTGCGTGGCTGAATTTCGCGCTGACACAGGTATGATTGCGGATTTCAAATTTCGAATTGCGGATTGTCGAGTTCGAGATTCGCTATCCGCAATCCGCAATCCACTATGGTTCCTCAATTCTTTCTGAAAACCAAGCTGCTGAATCCTCGGCTGGGCCGGCGCGTACTGCCTCGCGCGCGATTGCTAGAACGGCTGCGCGGGTTTGTTGATCGACCGGCAACCATTATCTGCGCAGACGCGGGATGCGGAAAGACGACGCTTGTCGCTGACTTCGTGCGCTCTTCGGGTTTGCCGTTCACCTGGTATCAAATAGATCGCTCGGATCTTGATCTGGCGGTGTTCTTCGGGTACCTCGTCTACGGGATCCGGTCGCTCTGCCCGGACTTTGGCGAGGTTGTGCTGAGCTTCATGTCGGAAAGTGAGGAGCTAAGCTCGAAGACGGATCAGCTAGTCGACGCGCTTGTCAATGAAATCAGCGAGCAGATCGATAAGAAATTCATAATCGTGCTTGACGATTATCACCATGTTGACGCAAGCCAGCCAATAGCCGCCGCTGTCGATCGCTTGATCCAATACGCGCCCGACGTTCTTCACGTGATATTTACGACGCGAACCATGCCAAACCTGTCGATTACCCGCCTGCGGAGCAAGGGAATGATCGGAACCCTCGGGCGCCAGGAGTTGTCATTCACGCGAGAAGAGGTCGAGCAATTGCTCAAGCATACCGCGCGCAGTCAGCTTGGCGGCGACCTGATAAACCAGGTTTGCGAGCGCACCCGCGGCTGGGCTACCGGCGTTCAACTCATCGTTCAAGCGTTCGAGCGACTCAGTGAGAACGGTGCAGGTACGGGTCATTCCTCTCAACCAGGAGAGTCTGCCTTTTTCGAAATGCTAAAGCGCAGCGAGCAAGAAATCTTCGACTACTTCGCCGAGGAAGTACTCGAGCACGAGGCGCCCGAAACACAGGACGCGCTCCTCAAGTTGTCGCTATTCACTCGCATTGATCACGCGGCCGCTAGTTGTGTGTTACCCGTCGAGCGAACTTATGAGCTCCTCGCGTCATTTCAACGAAGCAATCTCTTTATCTCGCAAATCGACGACGAAGCGGACTCTTGCAGTTTTCATCCGATGTTTCGGCGATTCCTGCGCCGCCGGCTTAAGTCGGGGATTGGGGAGACCGGAATGCGCGCGCTCGAAAACCAGTACGCCGATCACCTCATGAAGCTCGGTAAGTGGCAGAGGGCCGGACTGATGTACGCGGATGCTCGCAACACTGCCGCGATGTCAAGGATCCTTGTCGAGCGTGGCCGCGAGCTTCTTGACGCTGGACTGTTTGAAATAGTAAAGCGCGGATACGATGCCGTCGGCGAAGGCGCAACTGAGGTTCATCCCGAGATACAACGTCTGCGTGCTCACATTGCGCGGACTGAAGGAGACCTCGATCTCGCCGAGCGCTTGTTCGGTAAGGCTGCAGCCGGCGCTCGTGATATAAACGACACCCGATGTTATGCCGCGGCGTCGCACGGGCTGGCTTCGGTTTACACTCAAAGAGGCGAACATGCGCGAGCCTTCAAACTGGCCAGCGAAGCTTTAGCTAAAGCTCCGAGCGACGACCTGGCGCTCCGGGCGCGTTGCGAGCAGACGATCGGTAACTGCGAGTTTCTTGCCTCGGTCGCGACCGGCGATTTCGATGAGGCGATCAAAACCTGGAGGCGCGCGACGAGGCTTGCCAAAGAGGCAGGGAAGGAGAGTCTTGCCCAAATAATCTCGCACAATATCGGGATGCCTTACGCTTTCACCGGCGATTTCGCTCGCGCGCGAGAATGGTTTCAACAGCTCGTCAACGAACCGGCGAGGCGCGTGCCGCTTCCGCAACATGCTGTCGCCTATTGCAATTTGGCCAGGGCTGATTTTGCAGTTGGCGACTTCGACGGGTGCGAGCGGCAGCTTGAAAGGGCCTTCGAAGTGTGCAGGCTTTTCAATCTCACGCTCGAGCGCGCGGAAGCCCACGAAATAACCGGTAATCTGCATCGCGAACGAAAAGGGCTGGGCTTGGCGCGCGAGCACTATTTTAAGGCCGAAGAGCTCTACCGAGAGGCTGGAATGCAACTCGAATCTCGCGAGCTTCCCGACGAGCAATTGAAGCTGCTGCTGGCAGAAGGGAACTTGTCGAAGGCGCGCGATGCAGCGGAAGGGCTGCTGGCGAAACGCCTTCGCCTCGGTCACGGGTTTCCACTTGCACGTGCGCGAATGTTGCTCGGACAAGTGATGCTCGAAAGCACCGTCGGAGACCCGCGAGAGCTGCTTGCACAAGCGCTCAGTGGATTCAGTGCCTGTCGGGCAAATGCATGGATCGCTGCTGTCCGGTTCCTGCTGGCGCGCGCGGACCTGTTGTCGAGCAACGCGGAAGCAGCCGTCGCCCATATTGCTGAGGCGCTTCGAATATCGAGGGAGTTTAACTACGCCCATCTTGTCCAGGTCGAATCACAGCGAGCGCCGGAACTATTTCAGCTTGCTCTCGCGCGGAAGATCCAGACGGAGTATTTGGAAGGCCTGGGCATCAAGGTCGAATGGGGGACGCAGCGAGTGAGCGAGGCGGCGATTGTCGCTCGTTCGGCCACTCCCCACCTCGCCCTGTCGATTTCTGGCGGTCGCGAGATAGATTTGA
>DATFWM010000347.1:0-3810 GCA_035259295.1 Blastocatellia bacterium
AGTCCAAGTATCCCGACGATAACGCAATAGTCATGAAGCGAAGGATACTTGCGGGCGTGCAACTACGCGACAACCTTCGTGATTATGTGATCACCGGCGGCAGACTCAGCGCGATTGGCGCGCTGCAAGCTCAGGTGAGAATCACGCCGCCGATCTTGCAAGATATCTCCTACAAGGCCAAGAGTGAGAAGTTCACCGTGTATGGCTCAGGCATGCAGGACGATCTGACTGTGCTTGTGGGAAACAAGGGCTACGCTGCCAGGCCGAGAAGTAACGATGGGACCGCGTTCCTTGCTCGCGTCCCTTCAAGCGCGTTTCCGCCGGGCGTCGCTGTCCCGATCAAGGTGCGCAATCCGGACGGCGGCGAGAGCAAGGTCATAACGCTTACACGGTAGGAGTAATGAGAGACACACTTTCTCTAGAGCGCAAGCTCGAGATGCACGAAGCGCGAGAGGCGATCCTCAACCGCATCGGCTCGGAAACCTTTTCCGTTATAAATCTCGACCACTTCCTTCAAGCCACCGTCACCGAGGTCGGCAAAATGATGGGCGTCGATCGCTGCGATGTGATGACCCTCACCGCCGAAAATCACCTCCGAGTTACTCACGAGTATCGCGCCAATGATGACGACGAGACGCCGTCCTTGCTCGGCCGGCAATTGCGCGTTGATCTCGAGCGGCTGCAGGAAGGCGTTGACCTTTACAACCCAAAGGCCATTGAAGACACATCGGCCAACGACCTTCCTCCGATGCTTGAAAGACTTACAGAAAGCCTCGGCAGCAAGTCCGTCCTGATCGTTCCTATCACGTTCAACTTGCAACTGCTTGGGATGATGGGGTTGCATCATTGCCGCGAGCATTATCGCTGGAACGAGGACGAGATTAACTTCATTCGCAATCTCGCTCAGCACATTGCGATCGGGTATCGGTACACGCACATCTACAGCGAGAAAGAACGGGAAGCGCGCATCAACAAAGCGTTGCTCGAGATCGCCAACGACATTAACACCGGCTCCGATTTCAATGAAGTGATCGAACGGATCCTGGACCGCTCGCTGGATCTCCTTCGAATTCAGGCGGGTTGCCTGGCCATTATTGACGCCAGCAACAGCGAGATTCATTTTACGAATTTGCGCACCGCGAACGCTAACGACGAGGAGATACTCAGGCGGCCCTCGCTGAAGTTCCCGATCCTCGAGCTTATGCCCAAGACCGTCGAGCGCGGACAGATGCTGAAAATACTGAGCCCGGACCAGCACGAGTATGCGCGTTCATTTCTGACGGAGGTCTTCAACGCGGGCGCGTCGATCATCGCCCCAATTGTGATTGAGGACAAGATATTCGGCGCATTGGTGTTGTTGTGGTCTGAGCCACAACAATCCTTTGCGAAGGAAGTTACCGCGTTGGCCCTCGGCATCGCCGATCAGCTTGCGATCGCCCTTTCTAAAGCGAGACTCTCGGCGGAAGTTCTGAGGCTGCGCCGCGAGCTCGAGCACGCCCACAGCCACATCGGCAGCGGACTGGTAGGCAAGAGCGACAATTTCATGCGGTCGATGCAGATGGCGCTTTACGTCGCCGACAACTACACCACGGTGCTCATCCAAGGCGAGTCGGGCACCGGCAAGGAGCTGATGGCCGATTTGATTCAGTCTCGTTCCTCGCGCGCGGAGAAGCCGTATATAAAGATCAACTGCGGCGCGATCCCGGAGACTCTCTTGGAGTCGGAGTTGTTCGGCCACGAGAAAGGCGCGTTCACAGATGCGCGCAGCCGAAGGATCGGCAAGTTCGAGGAGGCGAACGGCGGCACTTTGTTTTTGGATGAGATAGCCGAGATGTCGCTATCGGCGCAAGTCAGGCTGCTGCGCGTGTTGCAGAACGGCGAGTTCGCTCGAGTCGGCGGTAACGATGTAATAAGGACCGATGTTCGTGTAATCGCTGCCTCAAACGTCGATCTCGAAGAAGCGGTGCGCGAGGGCCGCTTCCGGCGCGACGTGTTTTATCGGCTCAACGTCTATCCGATCAAGCTGCCGCCGCTCCGCGAGCGCCGCGAGGACATCCCGCTGCTGGCGACGCATTTTCTAGAGATCTACAACAAGCGTTCCAACAAGAACATCACCGGCATCACGAAAAAAGCGCTTGCGTGGCTGCGGCGCTACGATTGGCCGGGAAATGTGCGCGAACTGGAAAATGCCATCGAGCGTGCAGTGATCATCGCGCAGGGGCGGATGATCGGCGTCGACGATCTACCGCACGCGGTGCGCGGCGCAGACGCCAGCAAAACAATCGAGCTCGAGATCGGAGCAACGATCGATGAAGCCGAAAAGCGCATGATCATCCAAACCCTCGCTTACACCGGCGGCGATCGGTCACGAGCGGCTGAAGTACTTGGGATCGGCCGAAAGACGCTGTACAGGAAACTGCAGAAATACAATTCGCAAGAGTCCAGTTCGTAGTGCGGCCTGTAGCACAGACTTCAGTCTGTAGTGTTAATCAAAGCTGGACAAAAGTTACAGACTGAAGTCTGTGCTACAGGGGGGTACTACGAGCTTCAGAAGGAGAAGCGACAATGTCAAAGCCCCGACTGTTGATAGCTCTCTCAACATTTCTCATATTCGCAGCGCCCGCGCGCGCCCAGCAGATCGCCGCCAGCGACCTTCTTTTCTTTCGACTCTCGGCAACGACAAACCGGATGGCTTACGAGCAGCGTGGCGGGGACGTGAAAACAGTTGATCCGCTCATCGCCGAAGCTAACAAGAGCATGACTGCGGATCCGCTCAAGGCATATCGCGCGTACACGCAAGCTTTGACATTGATGAGCGGCGCGAAATGGACGCCCGAATCTGAGCTGGCGACGGCGCTGGACTTCACAATCAACGCCAAGGCCTTCGCGCCCGGCGACTATCTGCAAGCGAAAGCCACTTTCATCTTCGACGCGCCGGCAGTAACGGAACCGCCTTATCGATTGGAATTGGAGCTACTGAAAAGCGACGGGACGCGAGAGGCCTTGCTCGAACCCGGAATAATGCTTGGCGATGTGAAAGGACGACGAGGAGGAGATTTCATCGGGTTCGCCTTCGATCCGTCAAAGGATGCACCGGCGGGACTGCACACGATCCGCGCGACGCTGAAGAACTCCAAAGGCTCTACGCTCTATCAATACTATCGCACGTTCTTCGTAGTCAGCGACGTTGCTAGACGGATCGCCGCGCTCGAAAAGATGGTCGAGACGTTAGCAGACCAGAACAGCCTTGCAGCGACCACCGCGCGACACGTGCTTGACAGCGTGCGGCAGGCCCAAGCCGGTTATCTCGGCGGGCCGTTTCAGAACCTGATCGGCTTTCTTCACACCGGGTTTCGCGCTAACGGGTTGTCCGCAAGCGAGGTTATGGATTTTGACGCCGAGCTGGCACGCGCGACTAATCTGCTGGCGTCGCTCAAAGAGAATCCGCGCGCGCTTGAGAGTCTGCGAGGCGATATTCGCCTTGCTTATCGCTCTTCCTTCGACGGCAAGCTTGTGCCTTATCGAATCTACGTCCCGACAACTTACGACAAGTCGAAGAAGTATCCGCTGATCATGCTGCTTCACGGCGCGGGCGGCGACGAGAACAACTTCCTCGATCGCTATCAAGGCTTGTGGCCAAAGCTTGCCGAGGAGCGCGGCTACATAATCGCGGCGGCAAACGGGCGCGGTCCGGTCAGCGGCTACACGAGGGAAAGCGGCGGCGAGCAAGACGTAATGGATGTTATCGCGTTGGCGGAAAAGAACTACAACATAGATGCCTCCCGAGAGTATCTTGCCGGTCATTCGATG
>DATFWM010000348.1:0-4964 GCA_035259295.1 Blastocatellia bacterium
AGCGCGGGTTCTTCTTCGAGTTGCCCAATCAACCGATCGTTCGCGCGCGCTTGTCGAAACCCCAGCCAAAGAAAAAACGGCACCAAGAAAAGCAATGCGACGATCGGCACGTTGTCAGGCGCCGAAACAATCGACCAAAGCTGTCCCCAATCCATAGAAAAACCTCATTCGTGATACGTGATCCGTGATGAGTGACCCGATGTCACGGATCACGCATCACGCTTCACTTCTCATCCCACTTGCTTCTTCACCGCGCGCGCGCCGGGCGCTTTCATTTCCGATTCGAGCTGGACCGGCGCAGGCCCCGAAATGCCGCCGTCTTTGCGCACTCGCCAGAAATGCACCGCCATCAGCACGCTTGCGATTACCGGGATCGCTATACAATGCCAGATGTAACTTCGCAGCAACGCATTTGCATCCACGATCGACCCGCCCAATAACGCGAATCGAACGTCGTTGTAAGGCGACATTCCAAGCTGCGGACCGAACGGCCCTTCGTGTCCGAGCCCCGGCGTTGCGCGAGCCATGTTCGTGCCGACGGTCACCGCCCAGAACCCGAGCTGGTCGTCCGGCAGTAAGTATCCCGTGAAGCTCAAAAGCAAAGTCAGCACAAGCAACACCACGCCGACCGTCCAGTTGAACTCGCGCGGCGTCTTGTACGAGCCGGTCATCACCACCCGCAGCATGTGCAGCCATGTTGTTATCACCATTAAGTGCGCAGCCCAGCGATGCATATTACGGAGCAGCTTGCCGAACGGCACGTCGTTCTCGAGGTAAAGGATGTCCTGAAACGCCTGCCCTTTCGACGGGTGATAGTAGAACATCAGCAGAATCCCGGTGAACGTCAGCACGATGAAGAGGTAGAAAGTGATTCCGCCCATTCCCCAGGTATAGCTGAACCGCACGGCGTCGCGATTGATCTTCGCCGGGTGAAGGTGAAGAAAGACGTTGGTCAGCACACCCAACGACCGCGAGCGCGGCGTCGGCTCGTGCTTGACCCGAAACATCGATTTGTAAATCTGGGTCTTTGTCGGGTCCTTCAAGTCTTGCACTTCTTGCAGGACTGAATCCTTCTGGACCTTCTTCTTCAGCAGATCAAGTTCTTGCTTGATATTTTCTTTCACGCTGGGCGGCGCTTCTTCCGTGACGGTGACGCCGGCAGCGGGTTTAAGTTTATCAGGCTTGTCAGGCTCCATTTGTTAAGCTCCTGAACGCGAATTACAGCGGGATGAAGGAACCCGCATCGTCGAAGTGACTCTGTTCACCCTTCGGCCACTGGTAAAGCCGCGCGGTATCGACGACGATTTGGCCGGTCGGATCGAGCTCGACGTGCGAGCGGTCCATCGGGCGAGGCGCCGGGCCTTCGAAGTTTATCCCCTCGCTGGTATAGCCGCTCCCGTGGCAAGGGCATTTGAACTTGTTCTCCCCCGGTTTCCAATCGGGGGTGCATCCAAGGTGGGTGCATCGCGCGTAAATGACGAACAACCGTTCGGCGTTGCGAACAACCCAGACGCGGTATTGTTGTTGAAATTTTGTGTCGACCCCAAACCCGAAGTCGGATGGATATCCGACCTTGAAAATAGTGCTGGGCTCGAAGATGGTGCGCGGGAGGAAAAAGCGCAGGAACATCATGAAGCAGGTTGCGAGAAACCCGCCTACAGCGGTCCATATGATGGTCCGCCGCACTTTGTTGACCGGATCGGGCGGCGCGCTTTCGACGGTCTTAGTCTTTGCCCCTGCCGAAGTCCCGACTGCCGGCTTGGGGGGCGCCTTAGGTTTATCTGGTGGTGCTGGCTTCTCTGCCGCTGCGGTTACTCTCTGCTTTTCCTGGCCCTCAATCTTCGTGTTCGACTCTTGAACGGTATCCATGCTGGAGGTCTCCGCGATTCCGTCCGTCATGACATAGACGATTAGAAAGACGTGTTCCAACGAGCGCGCGCGGCGCGCCTCGCCGACTTATGCTGTATGAATTCTGCTGAGCGTTTCTCATCAAGCGACTTACTTCTGGACTGCTTTATAATGAATTGATTGGTATTTAGCACGGCGCTCAAAAGTTTGTCAAGCAACGATGCCGCGCAACGATGCCGCGAACCAGAACGAAACGTGATGCTTAGCAATTAATGATTGGCGAGTTGTCGAAGTAAGGAGGCAAAGACTTCAAAGGTGTCCAACGCACGGCGCGCATTTAGTCGACCCCCGAGGCTTTCCGTCTGGACGTGGCGACAATTCTGCGAACAGCTTGCGATACACAGCGAAGACGCCGAAGATCTCCTGAATGTGAACGAGAATCTGACGCATCCCATCTTTACTTGCCGGACTACGCAGGGGCTTACCAGTCTTTAACGCCGCCGTCGATTAACTCGTCGGCGATCTCGTCGAGCTGGTCTCCGAGCCCGTCGTAGTGGTCCTGGTCGTCTTCGTCGCGATTGTCTTCGAGCATCGACGCGCGTTCCTGCGCCGTATATTTCCACGCTTCAATCAGCTCGTCGGTCGAAACATCAGAATACGATCCCATGTCGTCTTCCTCCTTGTCCGTATGACGGAGGCGCGCCGGACCGCCTCGGCTGATGCGCTCGCAGCTCATCACCGGCTGCTGACTTTAGTTGGAGCGCGGTGAAGCTACGGCGCAACCTTGAACCCTGCTGCCGCTGCCGCACCACCGCGACGAGCATACATGTGACGCCCACCACGAAGCTGCCAGTTCATCGGCTCCGCTTCTGGGCTTGGCACCATCGAATCAACGGGGATTGAGAGCCAATCGATGCAGACGTCCCCGACGACTACGATGACTGGAGCAGAAGACTTCGAAGAGCGGTGTGAGCTCATCGCAACTCCTCCTTTGCGATAACCTGCGCATTGAATCGCTGTCTCTTCTTGCTGTCAAGCGGATCACGTCGTCTCTGTTGTGTTCTCGCGTCCTTTTAGTCGTTACACGGCCGCTTTGATTCACCTCGACAGTTTGTCAATCGCCGATTCGCATTTCTGACAAAAAAGGGAGACCGCCCGCGCAGCGGTCTCCCGATGTTGTCACAGCTTAGTGATTTGCAAGAACTAAAAAATAATCTTCGCCGCGAGCTGGAGCTGCCGCGGGTTGAGCGTTCCAGTCGATGCTCCAAAGCCCGCCGCCGTCACGAGCTTCTGGTTCGGGAAGGTGCCGGTTATGTTGTACTGCGTCTCTCGAATGTCCGAGAAGTTTGTGAAGTTGGTTCGGTTGAAGACGTTGAACGCTTCGAAGATCAACTGAAGCCGCACGCGCTCGTAGAACCTTATCTCGCGAGTGACTCGCGGATCGAGACTCACGAATCCCGGCCCGATCAGCGTGTTTCGACCAACGCTCGGGACGCGATCTGTTCGCGCGTTGCTGTCGTTGTTCAGATCGCCGCCCACCTTCGCGGTGAAGGGACGGCCATCCTCGGCAGTAAATATCCCACTCAAGCTCCAGCCCGACAGCAGCGTTCGCAGCGCCGGGTTGTCGACTGCTTTGGTGTAAGGGCTCAGGTCCCAGATGCCGCTGATGACCAGCCGCTTTCGAACGTCATTCAGCGACAGGCCGCGATCATCTCGCGGGTTGAGCGTGTTCTGCACGATCTTCAACTCATCGCCGGCGCTGAACGGCACAACCGCAGTTGCGTCGGGGTTGTCGTCGATCGCTTTCGAATAAGTAAAAGCGCCAAGCAACTGGAACCCTTGTGCGAACCGCTTGTTCACCTGAACCGTCAATCCGTTGTAAATCGAATTCGAGGTAGATTCAAATTCAGAGATGCGTCCGAAGTTTGTGAAACGCCGGCCCGGAAATCGCAGGAAGGTGAAACCGCGGCCTGTGTCGTCAGTAATTGAGATGGGCACGGGCGGCAACAAGTTGATGTCGCGCGTGCGCTGCAAGTGCGTTCCCTTCACTCCGAGGTAGCTGATCGTCACCGACAGATCCTTGAACAACTGATGCTCGGCCCCGAGACTCCACTGCTGTGTATAAGGCGACACGTAATCTGGCGCGAAGAAGAATATGTTCGCCACCGCAGCGGTCCCCCCAGCCGGCAAAGACGCGAAACGATTCGGGAACGTCGGCATCGCAGAGCCGGTGAAGGTCACGCTTATCACCTGAAGCCCGTTATTCGAGGTGGCGGTCGCGAGCATGATCGCGGGTGTGCGGCCGAAAAATATTCCGTAGCCGCCGCGCACGACGAGCTTGTTGGATGCCAGCGGATTCCACGCAAACCCCAACCGCGGAGCGAAGTTGTTTTTATCGGTCTTCAACTGCCCGGTGTTGATGCCGGCAGCTAGAAGCGCCGCGTCGGGATTAGTGATCGTGGGTTTCTTCATTTTTTGCAGGTCATAACGCAGTCCGACGTTGAAGGTGAGTCGCGGGCTGATGCGCCAATCATCCTGCACGAAGGACGAAAACTCTCGGATATCGGGATGTGTGGTCGGTCCGGTGCTCACACCGGCAAACGACTGAGTGAACCGCGCGGGTTTGCGATTGGCAAGATCGGCGAGCGAGCTAAAGAAATACTGGCCGCCGAAAAAGCCCGGGAAGAAGTTGAGGATGTTTTCGATGTTAACGTCTACGCCCGTCTTCAAGCCGTGCTTGCCATGTGTGTAGCTTATGTTATCAATGAACTGATAGCGGTTTTCAGTAGTCTCGCGCGGGCTGAAGTTGTTGCGGCCCAGCAACGCAACCAGTCCGCCCTGGTTGACTGACAGTTCGGGCGAATCGGAGTTGGCAGTCCCCGGCTCGCGATCGCGCGCGTACTGGAACCGGAATTCGTTGACTAATGAATTGGTTAACACCGACGCCAGCGAGAACGTGAGAGTGTCCGTCTTTACCTTTGAATTGCCTGTGTGCTCGAACGTAGATTGAGTGGTGAATATTCCAACCGGCGCCGAATTCTCCAGCGCGCCTCCGACGAAGTCTTGATGATTCCATCGCGCGGTAAAGTGGTTCGACTTGGTGATCTGCCAATCGC
>DATFWM010000349.1:0-3926 GCA_035259295.1 Blastocatellia bacterium
TTGACTTTTTCACCTCTCCGTTGATCGTCGCTGGTGAGCGACAAGGCGTAATCTTGATATTCGTCGACGTGACGGATACGGCGCGCGCGCAGGCCGAGTTGGGACGCAACCGCGCACTGACCGCGATCGGGCAAATGACTGCCCAGATCGCTCACGAGATTAAGAATCCGTTGGGCAGCATTCGGTTTGCCGCCGAGTTTCTGAAGCGCCAATCGAAGGCCAGCCAGCCGGGAGACCGGTCAACAATCGAAGTGATCGAGCGTAGTGTCGATCACCTTGCGGCAATCGTGGCCGAGCTTTCAGAGTTTGCGCGGCCAAAGACTTTGAACCGTACTGAGCTGAACCTTAACGATCTGCTTGATGAGTTATTGCCGATGGTCGCAGATCGCTTGAACTCAAAACAGATGCGAGTCGAGAAGCGGTACAGTCCCGATATTCCGGCGGGCCAGTACGACGGCATTGAGTTGAGAAAGCTCTTCTTAAACCTGATAATCAATGCTATCGAAGCCAGCGAGCCGCGCAGCCTGATTGAGCTGAGGACGACGGGCGACAGCAAACGCGAGATAGCTGTCGAGGTCGTGGATCATGGAACGGGGATGGATGCGGAGACTCGGCGACGGCTTTTTGAGCCGTTCTACACAACGAAGGAGAAGGGAACCGGACTCGGGATGGCCATTGCGAAAAAGATCGCCGAGCTTCACAACGGCGATCTTGTTGTGAAGAGCCAGCCGGGGAAGGGCACGACCGTGACGGTGAGATTGCCCCTAATTAAGTTTGCTGAAGCGGACAACAGAATGGAGGCCGCTAATCGTCTTAGCGGATGAATCGATTTTCCCGACCGCAGGATACGGAAGTCTTGGAGGTAAGTCTAATGAAGTCGAGAAGATATGTGTTAACAGCCGCGCTGTTTGGAGTGGCGTTGCTGGGTATCAGCGCTGCGGCTCAAAACAGCCGACCGCGCTACAGCTCCGCGCAACCCGCAGATCAGAGCTCACTGGTGCCGACTGACACGGTGATCAGCGTACAGATGAATGGGACTCTCAGCTCGCGGACGGCGCGAGTTGGTGACAAGTTCACGGCGACGGTAATGGTCCCGGTCTATGTGAACGGGCGAACGGTGATACCGGCGGGCTCGATCGTCGAAGGGCGAGTAACTCAGGCTACTCCGGCGAAAAGGGCGAACCGATCCGGCATGATCGGAATCGACTTCGACGATCTGGTGTTTCCCGACGGCAGCCGCGTGGGACTGGTGGGCAGTTTGACTTCTGATGATCCGGCGACTCGCCGTCGAATTGACGATGAGAGTCGGGTGTCCGGCCCAGGCAACAAGCGGACGGCAGTGTTCATCGGCGGCGGAGGCGCGATTGGCGCAGTGCTGGGCGGGATTTCGGGAGGACCCGGTGGCGCGGTGCTCGGCGGGGTCATCGGCGCGGGGGCAGGCGTCGCGGGCGTTCTGCTTTCGAAGGGCGAAGAGGCCCAGGTGCCGTCGGGAACTCCGTTCGGAGTACAGCTCAAGCAGCCGCTGATTATCAGGGAGGGTGCCACGGCTGATGTCGCAGCCGCTCCGGATCAACCTGCGGACCAGCGGAGATATCGTGCGGACAGGCCAGACACAACCGCCCCGTCGGCAACTGATCTTCCAGATCGAACACCTGCTGCTCGCGCGGAGCCTGAAACGCGTACGGATTCCGACAGGTCTGCAGCAGCAGCGCCCGATCTTCCGCTTTCGTCTCCTGAGATGGTCAAGAGAGCGCAGGGCGCCCTCAGAGATCAAGGGTACTACGAGGGCGAAGCTGATGGCGTGATGAGCGCGCGAACATCCAGCGCGTTGCGCGCTTACCAGCGCGAACACAAGCTTCCGGAGACCGGCGATCTGGACCCTCAAACGGCGAAGAGTCTGGGAATTGTGGGCGCAGCCACGAGCGGCGAACGCGCCCCCGATCGTGTGAGAGACGCTAGGAGAGAAACTGCCGAAGCGTCGGATCGAACGAGAGATCCGATGAGAGAAAGCAGCTCAACATTGGATGCGGTGATGGCGACTGTGATTTCGGCGAGTGCCAACAGAACAGCGGACGGCGGAGTCTATGTGTTGCTGACTACCCAGGCGAACACTGCCGGATGGCGATGGTTTGAGGAACACGTCGTCAACGGCGACACGCTGGAAGTTTACGCAAAAGCGGTAAGGCCCACCAGCATGACTGCCCAGGTGATAACCAGGGGCCGCATCGAGGTCAACGAGCGCAATGGCGTTGAATACGTGCGCCGAGTGGTTATTCACTCTGCAAGAGGTGACCAGGTCTTGGCGTTGGCAGATAGAGGGAACAGCGCTCCGGCAGACAGAGCGGACCCGACTCCGGATGTTGGACGGACACCGGTGACGAGGGATTCTTCGTCGATCAGCCTCCAGCGCAAAGCCGAGGACCTTTTTGCCGAGTACCAACGCGCGTCGGGCGTTCGAATGACGGGTGCCGGCTTTGACATGAGCAATGCGACAGCGTACAGAGAGCCTGAAATAGAATTGCTGTTTGCGATAGATGGGTTCGTCGGCGCGGCGCAGCTCTACGCCAGACTGGCGCCCTCGCTTCAGGACCGCCGGAGCCTGCGGAGCGCGACGCTGGCCATGGCGCGGCAGGCGAGGCGAACTGATCGAGTCATCTCAACCACAACAAGCCGTCTTGCAGACTCGGTAGCGGTCAAGTGGGACTCAATTCGCCAAGATGTTCTGAGGATTATGCAGACCTACAGCATAAGCTCGTCCGAGATCGAAGATTGACGATTCGGTTGAAGACTCTTGCTCTAGTTGAATTCAGGCTCCCCATTCAAAGACGAACTCGCAGCAGGGCGCTCCTCGCGCCACGCAAGTCGAGTGACTGGCTCTAACCGTAGGCGCGCCCGACATTTCAATGGTCTGGCTCCAAAAGCCGACAAGACTCTCACAGATGGCACGAGTAGGTGCTGCGCCGGTCTCGTACGTGTATCGCACCAGGCAGCGCGAATCACTTTTGACCTCAGTCTCCAGCTTCCGTGCCTCACGAAAAAAGAACTCACCGATCCACGAAAACTTTTTGACCTGCTCGACCGGGTCCCGAGCCAGGAATGAACGATACACTCCGGTGAACACGTATTCGGCCATGAAGCGACCGATCTCAATAGAGAGATTTTCGCCCGAACCACCAGCTAACGGTCGGGTGAGTCTTCGCAGGCCGTGCAGAGTATCGTACCTGTACCAGCTTGAATCGAGGAACCGAGACGCCAGCAGGCGCTGATCCTCGGGCGCGAGCTTTTTCATCCCGCCCGATACGGCTTCCGCACCATATCGTTCGTTAAGGAACGCCATCCAGGCGTTGAGCAGAACCCCTTTTATCTCTGCCATTCATCGCCTCCGGCAAACTGCCACTGAAGGCCGGGACCCCTGAGAGACTGACTCTCATTTCATACAAAGTTGGGTGGCGTGATTCAAGAGTAATTCTTCGAGCACCTTGGGTGTGCAGTCTGCCCGCAAAACTCGAAGCAGTACTCGAGCGTGGTAAGTTCTGATCGTCACCTGACTCAACGAGGGGTAAGCTGGCGAATCTCCGGTTCAAAAACTAGAATGGTTTGCGTCAACCCATGGCTGTTCTCAAAGAAATCGCAAAGCAGATCTTCCTCGAAACGCTCCAAGCCGTAGAGATCGATTCCGTCGTCAAGGAGAAACTTCGAGTCGTCGACAGCACGCTGATCTTGGGCGGCGAATCAATTGACCTGGATGCCTTCGTCGAAGTCGTGCCGATCGGGATGGGCAAGGCCAGCGTGGCGATGGGAGCCGCGGTAGAGGATCTGCTCGGGGAACGAATCAAGCGAGGCCTCTTAGTTACCAGCTATCACCCAAACACTTCCCTGCGCTCAGAAGTGCTTGTTGCTGGCCACCCGTTGCCTGATGCCAACAG
>DATFWM010000350.1:0-2843 GCA_035259295.1 Blastocatellia bacterium
GGGGCGGCCCTCCGTGGCCGCCCCTCTTTGCGGTACCAGACATTGCCCGGAAGCGATTCAGGGGCAGCCACGGAGGGCCGCCCCTACATGGCTTAACCGAAGAAGTACGCTTCCAATGTTTCAGCATAAAGTACCGAACCCAACACCAGCTCATCAATGATCACAAACTCATTCGGAACGTGTGCCAGCTTGTCGTCCCCCGGATAGTGAACGACAGACGTTATCCCGGCAAAAAACAAGTTCTTCGCAACAGTGTTTCCGCCGAACGTCTCGTAGTTCATCGGAAGATTCAGCCTTCGCGCCGCCTGATCGAAGCTGCGGATAATGATCGAGTTTTTGTCCGACAGGTGAGGCTCGGTCTCGTGCAGCACTTTCATTCGAACGTCGGCATCGGGCGAGCGTCGTCTGACCGCCGACAGCTTCTCGTCGATTTTAGCGAGCACGTCTTGCTTGCTGATGCCCGCAGGCAAACGAAAATCAATCGACGCGCGGGCCATCGACGGAACGGTGTTTGTCGACGAGCCGCCCTGAATTGTTCCCACGTTCATCGTCCAACCATCGAACGCGTGATCGTAAGTCGCGCCAAGGTCCAGCGTCTTGATCTCGGCGACAGCTTCCGCGAGCGGCACGATGGCGTTCCGGCCAAGCTCGGGAGTCGAGCCGTGAGCTTGAATGCCGTGGCTCTCAAGCTCAACCCACAGGATTCCCTTCTCGCCGTAAATCGAAAGGTCCATTCTCCCGCCGTCAGGTATGATCGCAACGTCGAACCTCAACCCGCATTCTTCTACGAGATAAATGATACCCAGCTCGGAGCCCACCTCTTCGTCTGCCGCCGCGATCAGATAAATGGTCCCGTCAAAACTTGGATGCTCGGCTAGAAACGCCTTGCAGGCCGAGTACGCGCACGCGAACGAGCCTTTGTCATCGAGCGTCCCTCGCCCGTAGATGCGCCCGTCGCGAATCGTCGGCTCGAAGGGTGGAGTGTCCCACTGGTCGAGCTCGCCAGGCGGAACTACGTCCATGTGCGAGACGAAGCCGATCGACTTCCCGCCGCTGCCAATCTTTCCGACGACGTTCGTGCGCCCAGGCTCTTTCTCGAAGTAAGAGACTTTCATTCCCAGCGACTTCATGCAGCGCGTAACGATGTCCTTACAGAGGTGCTCATTGCCCGGGGGATTGACTGTGTTTTGCTTAACAAGATCGCAGACTATCTTCACGATCTCCTCTCGGTCGACGTGTTGAGTGAACTTCGACTCCATCAGATTCCCTCGTTTGTTGATTGTTGAGACTCCGTGGAGTCCAATACTTGGATTCGCTGCACGATACGGTAACCGCTAACCCTCCAGCGGCCATCCGGATCCACGGTCAGAGTCACGGTCTCGACAGTGTTCTTGCTCCGCTCGAAATGAGACTCGTATTCCAGCGCGAGATGCTTGCCTTCTGGCTCATCTGGAAACTCGTCGGCGGATCGCGCCGATTTCAAACTCCGCGACACAGCGGCCCCAAGGTGAGTTTGCATATAAGCTAGAGAAGATTCCCACTCCTGTTCAGACACACCTCGACGGAAATATGTTGCCGTCTGAAAACCAGACTTGAACAGAGGTGAGGCCTGATTCAGGCTCTCTCTCCAATCACCAGCATCAATTAGAGCCAGCCACTGTTGGACGGACTCGAGCACCGCTTGGTCGATAACTCCATTCGCTTGCATACTATTTACCTCAACTGAGCTAACAACAATCCGCGTCACCGGCATCCATAGCCAAGTATAGACCGGCGACTCATCGGCAAGAAAGCGAGAGGAAAAGACAGATTTTTCTTGACACCACATGGCTCGCTGTAGTATTCTGCGGGTTCTCAGTAGGGCGTGGTGATTTAAAGCAAATTGCTCCACGTAAAAAATGTGCTAAACCGCGACGGTTTTCGAAGAGCCCGCGCTGTTTGGCGCGGGCTTTTGATTTGCTCTTTCACAAACTGAAACGTGGCGATTTAAAGGTGACTTGCTCCACGTTAAAAACTGCTAAACAGCCCGGAGTGTTTAAGGCCTCGCGCTAGTTTGGCGCGAGGCTTTTTCGTTTTGGGCACAACCCACGGAGGAAAGTTATGAGCTTTGTCAATGGTTTGAAGTGCCGAGAGTGCGGACGCCAGTATCCTAAACAACTAATCGCTGGATGCGAGGACTGCTTTGCGCCGCTCGAAGTTGATTACGATTACGGGGCGATATCTCGGGTGCTGTCCCGCGAAGTGATAACGTCGCGGCCGAAAAACCTCTGGCGTTATCGCGAGCTGTTACCGCTTGATCGAGACCCGGCCGTCGGGCTCGCAAGCGGCGCTACTCCGCTCGTTCGTGCAAATCGGCTCGGTCGCGCGTTGGGCATCAACGAACTTTACATCAAGAACGACAGCGTCAATGCGCCGACGCTTTCGTTCAAGGACCGCGTAACCGCCGTCGCTATCAATAAGGCGCTGGAGTTCGGGCTGAAAGCGGTGGGCTGCGCGTCGACGGGCAATCTTGCGAATTCAGTCGCAGCCAACGCCGCGGCCGCCGGGCTGCCTGCTTACATCCTGATCCCTGAAAACCTTGAGGCTAACAAGATCATCGCGACCGCGATCTACGGCGCCAGGGTGATTGCCGTGCGCGGTAATTACGATGACGTTAACCGATTGTGCACTGAAGTCGCAGAGAGTCGACCGTGGGGTTTTGTGAACGTCAACCTCAGGCCGTTTTACGGAGAAGGCTCGAAGACTTTCGGCTACGAAATAGCAGAGCAGCTTGGCTGGCGCGCGCCTGCAGTGATCGTCGTCCCGATGGCCGGCGGCTCGTTGATTTCAAAGATTCACAAAGG
>DATFWM010000351.1:0-13602 GCA_035259295.1 Blastocatellia bacterium
GAATCTGTTGAGAATGCGATAAGCCAACAGCGCGGCAACGGCGACGCCAAACAGCAGCGGCTCGCGCGTGTCGGCCTTAACTAGCATATAGTAATGAATAACCCCGCCGGTCGCCGCAACGTAGGTCAGCCGGTGCAGCCGGTTCCAACGCTTGCCGCCCAATCGCTTAATGCTCTCCTGAGTTGAAGTCAGGGCCAGCGGCACGAGTAGCACGAAACTCGCCATGCCTACCGTGATGAAAGGACGCTTGATGATGTCCTCGCCGATTAGCCGGAAGCCGAAGAACTTGTCGAACCAGACGTAGGTCAGCAAGTGAAGACACCCGTAGAAGAACCCGTATAATCCGAGCGAGCGCCGGAACTTGATCATCCAAGGAAGCCCAAGCGCTTTCCGAATCGGGGTGACGAGCAGCGAGAGAATCAAAAACAACAACGTGAGAACGCCGGTCGTTCGAGTGGCGAACTCGGTCGGATTCGCGCCAAGATGATGATGGTACCAGTCCCATCCCAACAGCGAGAGCGGCACCACGCTGTTGACGAAGATCACGAATTGAGCAAACCGGGCGTCTTTCATCAATGATCCGTGATTCGTGATCCGTGATTCGTGATACGTTGAAGTACTGTGATTCGTGATCCGTGATTCGTGATATGTTGAAGTACTTCGGTCACGCATCACGAATCACAAATCACGAATCACGTTTCTACATTACCTTCCTCGACAATGCGAGAGTGGAAGCACGATTGTCGGCCCTGCGCCTCACTCGATCCCATTCGGTCACGACGCGCGCCCGCCGGTTCTCGAGCGCGTCCGCCAGGAGGTTCATGAGTTCGTCATCGAAGAGGTCCGGCTTGTTGGCCTGCTCGCGCAACGATTCCATGATGTTGATGTAGTCGAGGACTTCGGCGATCTCGGTTTCCGAGAGAGTCTCCGCCTTGTACCTGAGGACTTGTCGATTGGTGATCCGTTCTCCCATCGTGCACCTCCTTGGAGCTACGCGGGAGACGGCCACCGTCAGGTGGGTTCACCCCGCTGGAGGACTGACGCCAGTTGTTCGTGAGACGCTGCTCACGAGTCTTTTCATATTCCTCGCTTGGTCCTGCCTTTTGCCGTTGATGGCGTGATCATAGCTCATACGGCCAAATCAAGCAAGCAAATGTGAACTTCGCTTCAAGACGTCTTCGCCGATCGTTCAGTTGACACTCCCTTCGGCAACCTCCTACAATTCACCTTTTAGATGGACAAGGAGCTCCCGTTGCAAACGCAAGACACGCTGACCGAAAGCATTCCCGCTCAATTTCCCGACCGAAGAATACTGTTGGACGAGCCCAGGAAGTTCCCACTTGCAAGACGCGCCGCCGCAGTAGTTGCCGCGTGGCTTGTGCCGGGTGCGGGTCACCTGGCACTGGGGAAATACGGACGAGCGCTGCTTTTTTTCACGACGATTGGCGGAGCGTTTGTTGTCGGTCTGAGTTTGGGCGGACATCTGTATTGGCCAACGGTTGCCGAGCCACCGTCGCGGTTTCATTACGACTTGATAACGGTGTTGTGGTTCTTTGCAGAAATCGGATCGGGATTGTGCTACTTCGTATCTTACGCGCTGGGATTGGGGACCGTGCCGATTCCCCAAGCTGCCGCGTCGCCGACCTTCGAGTACGGCAACACTTTTATGTTTCTGGCGGGACTGCTCAACTACCTTGTGATCCACGACGCTTTCGACATCGCGGCGGGGAGGAAGCGCTGATGCATATATTGATGATGTCGTTGTATGCTGCGATGGCCGCTGTGGTGCTTGCCACAGTTGATCCGAAATCTGAAACTAATCGCGAGCGAGTACTGCACGGGCTGAAAGTGTTCGGATCCTTCTTGGGAATCGGGCTTTTGCTTTCGTGGGTGCTTTTTCCGATTCCGTGGTAGTCTTTTACCTATCTAATCAACTTACCCGATACAACAACCACCAAACCTTTGTCACCCATCGTCGTAGTTCCGACCACCACCTTCTCTCCTTCGCGCAGGCTCACCGGCGTTTGGAAGCCTACGTTTTGGTACTGAATGTTTGATGTGCCGAGAGCCAGCGGAATCCTCATTCCGAACTTGAATTCTCTAATCTGAATAGCAGGAGGTCCAGATGCGAGAGCGTCCACTGATGGCTGCATGAACATGTATTCGTAGAAGATCGGGTTACCCCCGGGCCTTTCTAGAGAGAAAAGCTTGCTTTCGACGACACCGTTGTTACCCATGCCGCCCAAACCTTCTTTCGCGCGAAGGATTGAGGAGGTCATAAGACTATAGGTCTTATACTTCAAGGTCGCCTTCATTTGCTTGATCGCATCATTGAGTTCAGCAGGTACTTCCTCGGGAGCCACGGCTGCATCTGACGCTATCAAAATGTGCACGTGGAACTCGATGTCCGGTCTTGGAGCTTCAGGTGTATCCAATCGCTTGATCGCCTCTTCCATCGCCGCGATGTTCTCAGGGAAGTCACGAACGGTCAAAGTTCTGAACTCTTGGTTCGACGATATCGTCGCTCCCTTAAAGCCGCTGCCCAATGGTTGGATGACTCGATGGAGAACTATCGGATCGCGGTGCTTGATCTCAAAAATCCTTCCTTTGAAACCTTTCTCCTCGACATAATCCGGCCCTCTCGCGGCGCTCGGTTGAGGTGCAGTCTGAGCCTGCGCAGATGGCTTAGTTTGCGCGGGTTGCTGGGGCTCCTGCGCGACCGTAGCTGCCGCCAGCGATAACACGGCTAACAATCCGGTGATTGCTCTTGCTTTGAACGAAAACATGAGACCTCCTAGTCAGTTGCTGGTTTGGATTGATGAGAATCGGTCTGGCTCGGAGCGAACCAGATTATGCGAATGTTCGGATCGCTTGTTTGAAATTCAATTCGCAGCATCGGGCGTGAGTCGTCTTCGGTGTCGGCAGGCGAATCCGCTTCACGTAGTGACGAATTCATCCGTTCCGCCACTTGCGGATGCGGTGACGAATTCATTCGTTCACCAACGATCTGCTGCTGGTGATGGAAGTTCTGACCTCGCAAGCCGACGACTCGGCGCACACGCCGCGGCGCCTTGGAACTGGCTCTGAGAGCTTCTTCCGTGCCAACACTAGCGCTCCCGTCTCTCAACTTATCGCTCTCATCCGTTGGCGTCTGCGCGCCCTGTTGAGATATCACCGAACTGCCGCTCATCCTGGCTTGGTACAAATAGAAAGCGGCCGAGCCAAACATAACTGAGACTGCTGCCGCCAAGGCAAGCAACTGTCTGCGGTTCCACGGTGCCGCCTGCGACGCTAACACCGAAGTTCTCGCATCAGCCACCTCAACCCGCGTCAACACGACGCGCTTCAATTCGTTGAAGAATGCGTCGTCAAACTCCGGCGGCTCAGTCGACCGCAGCCAACTCTGGCTCTCCTCATATTCGCCAGCCAGCGCGCAACATCGACTACAATTGTCGACATGCATCTTGACCCGGCCGGCCAACCTAGAGCGAAGATCGCCCTCGATGTAAAGTGGCATCAATCTCTCAACGCGTCTGCAGTTCATTTCTTCATCCTCGCTACGTTCTGCCGAGCGCGCGGTCTCGATATCGTTTGATCTTCGCGCGAGCCGAGCTGATCTGGGAGCGCACGGTCGTCTGACTGCTGCCAAGCACTCGCGCTACTTCTTCGGTGCTCAAACCTTCGAAGTCACGCAGTACTATTGCGGCTCGTTCCTTCTTTGACAACGTGCCAACCGCTTCCGCGACCATCGATCGTTCCTGTGAACGAATCGCAGCCGCTTCTAAATCATCGCCGGCAGAGATCGTCTCAAGTTTTCCCGAGTCTTGCTCCGCCTCAAAGGAAACGAACCGATCGGGCGCGCCTCGCTTTCGCGCGTGATCGTGACAGACATTGATGACGATGCGGTACAGCCACGGCTCGAACTCTCGATCCGACCGGAAACGCTTGAGGTACTTATAAACTCTGAGAAAGATCTCTTGAGCAGCATCTCGCGCGTCTTCGCGGTTCCTGAGCATGCGCCAGGCTATTGCAATCACTCTGCGCTGGTAGCAGTCTACTATCTGCTCGAATGCCGCGTGGTCACCGGCCTTTGCGCGGTCGATGACCGGCGCGAGAGACGACCGAGGCCGCGACGAGCTATCGCGAGCACCAAAGCTGTCGGCCATCAGCGCTATTTCAGCAACCTCACCGGGCATTTGGTGTCATCCTCGCTCCCCTGTCTATTACTACCAGATACGGAGCCAAAGCGTTGAATAAAAAATTGGGATCAAGCGTCGCTAGCTTTAACGCGGCCGAGGGACATCGGTTCAAAGAAGGGGGCGTTCTATTCCGGCAGATTCTTCTTGACTCTGATGGGCGCTTGCGCTACTATCCGGCCCGCTTCGCGCAGATGCTTTGAAGTTTCACCAAGAGCGACAAAAAAGTCTTGGGCAGGACGCAGTGAAAGCTTGATAAGAAGCCGCAAAGGGACGCTCGCAGTGGGGCGAGCGTCGCTCTGCGGCTTTTTGTTTTGCGAGTCGCACGACACGTCACGTTCTCGCGCGACTAACCTTACTACAACGAACTGCCCGGCGCGCGAAACTTCTGGAGATTCGGAGGAGAGGTGTATGTCGATGTCACAAGGCACGGTCAAGTGGTTCAGCAACGCAAAGGGCTACGGGTTCATCGAGCAACCGGGCGGGGTCGACGTGTTCGTTCACTACTCCGCCATCCAGGCGGACGGTTACAAATCGCTTAAGCAGGGCGATGCAGTCGAGTTTGAAGTAGTTCAAGGCCCGAAGGGTCCACAAGCGGAAGCCGTTAAGAGGCTTTGAAGTCCGAAGGCGGCGCCAACTGTGAAGCCTTGCTTTTCGGAGCAAGGCTTTTTGTTTTTCGTCGCCAGTACTCCGCTTACTTGCGTGTCTTTGGGGTTTGCGCGAAACACGACACAAAAAGGACGACGTCACGTTTAGTGCAGCGGCCGCGAAGCTCCCCACGACTACAAGCTTCCGCCTGAAGGCGGGACTACGAACCTCTCTTGAATCTTCGCGACTTGAATTGGTAGCGCGGCAGGCTGTGACTAGGAGCTTGTTCGATGCTGACCCGGATGCTGAATTGGTTGCTGAATGCGTACGACAGCGCCCGAGCCGCTTCGTCGAAGGCAGCGCCGGTCACTTCGATTCTGATCAGCAAATCGTCCAGTCCCGCCACTCGGCGGATGGCCACTTCGTACTCGGAGATGGCTGGGACGCCGCGAATCAGGTTATCGATCGCACTCGGATAGAGATTCACTCCGCGGACGATGATCATGTCGTCGGCTCGCCCAAGCACTCCGCCTCTGATTCGCGCGAAGCTGCGACCGCACGGACAAGCCTCAGTCGTCAGGTCGACTAGATCCCCCGTGCGGTAGCGCAGAAGGGGCATCCCGGCGCGTCCTAGGTTAGTTATCACAAGCTCGCCCGGGTGGCCTTCGCTGATCGAGCTTTCGGTTTCGGGATCGATCACTTCGAAAATAAATTCAGCTTCGTTAAGATGAATCGCGCCGCTCTGAGCTTCGCAGTCGAAAGCCCACGCGCCCGCTTCAGTCGCGCCCGCATGATCGAAGCAGGTTGTGCCCCACGCGTTTTCAATTGCGCGCTTGACATTTGGAAGACTCGCGCCGGGCTCGCCCGCGTGTATGCCTACCCGGACCGCGGAGGAGGACAAGTCAATTCCCAATTGCGCGGCAACTTCAGCAAGATGTAGCGCGTAAGTTGGCGTACAAACGACCACTGTCACGCGATTGTCGATTATCGATTGCAACCGCTGCTCGGAATTCATCCCGCCGCCGGAAATGCACATCGCGCCGACGTGCCACGCGCCCGAGATCGCCGTCCAGTGGCTGATGTAAGGCCCGAATGAAAACGCGCAGAACACCACGTCATCGGAAGTCACACCGGCTGCACGATAAACATAACCCCAGCATCGAGTCCACCACTGCCAGCTCTCCTCGGTGTCGAGCCACTTGAGCGGTTGCCCGGTAGTTCCGGAAGTCTGGTGGAAGTAGCGATAACGCGAGATTGGATAAGTTGGCAGCCTTCCAAACGAAGGATGATTGGCTTGCTCGTCGACCAGTTCTTGCTTCGTAGTAAACGGCAGATTGCGCAGATCATCGGCGCACTCGATGCTCGCGAGGTCCAGACCGGCAGCACGTGATTTCTCTTGATAAAACTGATTGGCGGCAAACTCGCGGACCGGCGCGCGGAGTCGCTGGTCCCGGAGTTCTTCAAGTTCGGCTCTTGAAAGGGTCTCAATCCGTCGATCGTAAAAGTGAGTCACTCCGATCCTCTTCTTGAAAGGTCGCCCAGCGCATGTTGAATCAACGTAATCGCGACCAGCGCCGCAGTCTCGGTTCTCAACAGCCGACGCCCAAGGGTTACTGACCTCGAGCCGTTTTCGTTAAGCAAGTCCCGCTCATCGTCAGCCCAGCCGCCTTCTGGGCCGACGAGCGCGACGACCGAGCGTGACATCGATGTTTCCGCGAGCGCATTTTCAATCGGGACGCCGCTTCTCTCACTGAACAGAAGCACCGCCTGTGGATTCTCCGAATACGTTTCAGCACGCAGCAACTCGGCGACTGTTCGAGGCGCGGCGATCTCAACCAACTTTCTGCGACCGCATTGTTTCAGCGCTTCGAGTGATATTCGCTGCCATCGCTGGAGCCGCCTCGCGACCTGTTGCTCATCGAGCCGCACTTCGGCGTATCGAGTCACCAGCGGCGCTATCCGAGTTACGCCCAACTCGGTCGCTTTCTGGACTATGAAGTCGAACTTCTCCCCTTTCACCAGCGATTGAGCGAGAGTCAATTGTAATGGAGACTCCACGGTGTCGGAGAGCGGTTCCAGCATTTCAAGTTGAGCGCGGTTGTCCGCTACCAGGCTAAACGTGCCCTTGTATTCGTTGCCGCAGCCGTCAAAGATAAAGGCCTGATCTCCAGGCATCAACCGAAGCACCCGCGTCAGGTGATGTGTCTCGTCCACCGAGAGCCGCGCGGTCGAGCCGGTGATATCGTCTGGCGAAGCGTAGAATCTTCGACGTGGCATCAGATCGCCTCTTTTCTTCGCGCGATGAGCGCGCACCATTCACCTGCAACTCTCTTCTCGGTAACGTTTAATCCGCCCTCGAGCAGCGAGCGTTCAACATCGTCAGAGAATTCATCGAGTATCCCCGACAAGATCATCAACCCGTCGCTCGTCAGGAGCTTTGCAAGATCACCTATCGAACCGACGATCGCTTCCGCAGTCAAGTTCGCAACGATCAGGTCAAACTCGCGGTTGCCGAGACCCGCATGACGCACTCCGAGCAATTCCACTGAATCGGAGACGCGGTTGATCGCAAGGTTTTCGCGCGCGACTTCAAGCGCTTGCGGATCGACATCGATAGCGACCACCCTCGAGCCTGGCGCCAGCCGGGCCGCAGCGATCGCGAGTATGCCGGTTCCGGTTCCAACATCAAGCAGACGACCTCCGCGCCAGTAACGCTCGACAGCCTCCAAACAGAGCCGCGTTGTCTCATGAGTGCCGGTCCCGAAAGCCATCCCCGGATCGATTTGAATTACCTCGCGTCCCCCGGTTTCTTTTGGCAGCTTCCACGAGGGCGCGATCATCAACCGGTCGCCGATCCGAACGGGCTCGAAGCCTTCTTTCCATTTCTGCAGCCAATCTTGTTCGGCAACTTCTGAGATTTCGATCCTGACGCGCGCGAACCTGGCCTCGACGGCATTTCTGATCACATCTGTATTTGACGACTGGTCAAAGTAAGCTTCGAGCTTCACGGTATCTGAAGTCTCTTCGAGCGTGACGATCCCTGTCGATCCCAGGTCGAACAGCAATGCGCTCGCGTTCTCAGCAGCGTCTCGCTCGCCCGTCACGGTAACCAGCAACCAGTATTTCATCATCGAATGCCCAGCTCATCGAGCGCGCGCTCGTCGTCGCGCCAACGCTCGCGTACCTTGACGAACAGGCTGAGAAACACGCGTCGCCCCAGCAGCCTCTCGATGTCAGCGCGCGCCGCCGAGCCGATCTCTTTCAAGCGAGCGCCGCCTCTCCCGATTACGATCGATCGATGCGAAGGCCGCTCGACGAATATCAAGCAATGTATTCGAGTTGGGTACTCAGCGTCTTCCCAAAGTTCAGTCACCACCGCGATCACGTACGGAAGCTCCTCAGCGGTTACTTGCAGGATTTTCTCGCGCACAAGCTCGGCGACGAGAACGCGCTCGGGCTGATCGGTGATCTCGTCTTCTGGGTAAAGCGCTTGGCCCTTGGGAAGATACTCGAAGACCTTCTCGATCAACAACGGAACGCCGTCACCGGTCAACGCGGATAGCGGAATGACTTCGGCAAAATCGCGCTCGCGAGTGTAGCCTTCGATCAACGGCAAGAGCTTTGTCTTGTCGCGAAGCGCGTCGACTTTGTTGGGCAGCAAGAACGCGCTACCGGCCACGCGCTTAATCATGTCGAGCACGTACTGATCGCCGCGACCGGTCGGTTCGGTGGCATCGATCATCAACAGTATTAAGTCGACCGTCGAGAGCGCGTCGGTGACTACCGCCATCATTCTGCGGTTGAGCTTGTAGCCCGGTTTGTGAATGCCGGGCGTGTCGAGAAAGACGATTTGCCCCTCGGCGCTGTTCAACACGCCTGCGATCCGAGTGCGAGTGGTCTGCGGTTTGTCGGAGACGATGGCAATCTTTTCGCCCACAAGCCTGTTCAGCAGCGTGGACTTGCCCGAGTTAGGCCGTCCGATCAACGCCACGACTCCAGCCCTGTGACGTTCTTCGTCGCGACTGTTTGATTGCTCTCGGCTCAACAGAACATTCTCTGCGCGGCGTGCCGTCGGGGCAAGCCCGGAGAGTCGTTCCGATCCCGTACGCTGCTGTACTAAAAGGCGAAGGCTCCTACTACAAGAAGCCGAAGCGTTGTGCAAGAAGCGCCACAGCGCTCCAAATGAGACCGGAGGGAATAGCGCTTGCAAAAATTGCCATTTCAAACAGATGACCATGGAGATAGTGGCAGCATTTGCCGTAGGAGTGATGGTCGCAGGATTTGCGGCTGCCTTTAGTTGGCTCGCAGTGAGAACGGTTTTGCTCGGCTTGAGCCGAAGCTTCTCATCTCTTCAGCGAGCCGACGGGGAAAGGCTGTCCCTCGACGACGACGATTGAACGGGACCACCTGCGTCTCGTCAGTCTGGTATTTACCACAACCAATTGGAGGTGAATTAGCCATGAAGGTAAGTGAAGTTATGACTACTAATCCGACGTGCTGTATCCCGTCCGACACCGCGCAGACGGTGGCAATCATAATGCGAGACGAGGACACAGGAATCGTTCCGATCGTGGAGAACAAAGACAGTTGCAAGCTGGTCGGCGTGGTCACCGACCGCGACTTGTGTCTGACGTTGATTGCCGAAAGATCGAGGACACCCGAAGCGCGTGACCCCGCTAAAGTTCCAATCGAGCATTGCATGACCAGCAAGCTCGTAACGTGCGAAGCGGACGACGACGTGGATCACCTTCTCGAGTTGATGAAGGAGAATCAAGTCCGCCGCGTGCTGGTAGTCGACGGCGGAACCCGCATCAAGGGGATCGTTTCGCTGGCGGACTTGATGAATCGCGGCAGTTTGCCAAAGGGTGAGACTCGCGAGACGCTCAAGACGATTTCAACGCCTACTCCTGAGGCGAGTAAGCCGCGGGCTGAATCCGCTCGGTTGGGAAGATAGCCGGGCTTAGAAATGAGGAGGGAACATGAAACGACTAGCGATATCAATCGTGATTGCGATTACTGTGGTTCTGGTGGGCTGCAGCTCGCAAGAGGCGAAAGATTCTGCGGTGACGGCGAAGGTGAAGAGCAAGCTCGCCGCTGATCCGCAGACAAGCGCTATCAAGATCGGCGTCCAGACCAACGAGGGCGTGGTGACGCTCTCCGGGACTGTCCCGTCTGACACCGAGAAGAGTAGAGCAGAAGAGATCGCCAAGAACACGGACGGAGTCAGCCGCGTTGTGAACGACATCAAGGTCAATCCTGAGTCGCTCGGCGCAACGAACGTCGAAAAGAAAGTCGATGAAGCTGCAAAGAGCGTGGGCGAAGCCGTCAGCGATACGGCGATCCTGGCAAAGCTGAAAGCAAAGCTGCTTGCTGACGGAATCACCGGGACCAACGTCGACGTTAACAACGGCGAGGTTGTCCTCAAAGGACAAGTCGACGACGCTCAGAAGAAGGCCAAGGCCGAAGAGCTCGCCAGAAAGACCGACGGCGTCAAGGACGTTAAGAACCAGCTGATCGTAAAGAAGCTCAAGTCGGCATAGTTTGTCTGACACACTTCAGTTTGTTGGCCGAAGAGGTCGACAAACTGAAGTTCGTCGGACTCACACCGCCGTCTTTCTGTGCGCAAACAATCTGAGGAAGCCGTTGATCGCCACGTGTACCAGGATATAAACAACCAGCGCAAATATGTAAGAGAGTCTCAGTTGGTAGTGATCCTTGGTCAGATCGGCGAGCAAGCCTCGGAATGGAGCCAGCAGCGGCGAGCTGACTCTCTCGATAAATCTGTTGAAGGCGTTGCTCTCGCGAGCTCCTAACAGATCGAGGATAATCTCCAAACCAATGAACCCATAGATCAGGTAGAAGAGGTAGTCGACGATTTGAGAGATTCGCGCGACGCCTCTGGCGCGCTCGATTTCAGCTTCAGTGTCGGCAACCTCCTGGATCGCTTTGTGCTTAAGCTGCTCGCCGGCCGCTGCAGCTTCTCGCCGGTCGCGATCGTCCAGCTTATCGCCGTGCGCCACTTCCGCTCGAACCGTCTCGCGCGCGTCGTGCTTGAGGGCCTCATGCCCGGCGATGCGTTCCGCTTCGTCGACAGCCAGCTTTTGATCATCGAGCAACATTTTCAAACCCGTCGAGAAGAAGTTACACCGCAAAGATAGTGCCATTCGATGCTGGCTGGAAGTGCGGAAGGCCGTATTGATCGTGTACGGAAGGGGAATACCGCATGCCCTGAAGCCGCAAATCACGCGCCTGGACGCTGGCACGACTATTGCCCGCGTTAATCATCGCTGTGGCGATTAGGGAGCTACATATGATTATTCCGATGCGAACAGACTGGATGCCCAAGAGGGACTCGATGCGCAAGAAAGATAAGGACACGTTACTGATAATTGATGATGACGTTGAATGGACAGATGCGCTGAGGATTTTCTTCTCAGAATCCTATGAAGTCTGCGTCGCAAACTCCTCGGCCGATGCAATCGAACTCATACGCGCGAAGTCTCCAAAGGCCATCATCTTGGATCTAGTCATGCCCTCTTTGGACGGCTTTGGGCTTGTGTTTCGAATGAATGAAATGTCTCTAAATGGCATCCCGATAGTCTTGATCACGGGTTGGAACAACCCTGAAATCGAAGAGTGCGCCGCTTCCGTCGGATGCTCGGCGGTGTTTTCGAAACCTGTTTCTTTGCCTGAATTGAAAACCGTAGTCGCGTCACTAACTCGACCGGAAGCAAGCAAGAAACGTGAAGCGACGCAGCAACAATGATTACTCGGAGAGATGTTTTGAAATCGCTGCCGCCAGCGCCGAGAAATCAACAGGCTTGGTGATGAAGTCCACACAGCCGGCGGCCTGTGCGACTGGGCGGGCGTCATCCCTGCTGTGAGCTGAAAGAGCGATGATGGGTACGGTCTTCGTGGCCTCGTTCTCCTTTATCTTTCTGGTTGCGTTCAGCCCGTCGACCACCGGGAGCGACAGGTCCATAAGAATTAGATCAGGTTTCGATTCGATGGCGATCTGAATTGCTTCTGCGCCGTCGCTCGCCTCGAGCACATCGTAGCCTTCGGTCTCCAGCAGTTTCGATAACCCGATCCTGCTGTCCTCAAAGTCCTCCACCAACAGCACTCGCTTACGAGATCTCATTCCCCTGCCTCTCAAAGCCGATTGACTATCCCGGATTCTACCAGGAACGGGCTGGTCACACTAACCGCCCGCATACAAATCAGTCACAGAACGGAATCAAATGCGTCTCGTTTTCAGACATGCACGTTAGACGTCCGATCAAAATTCGTCAGCTATTCGACGGGTTAAGATGGCACATCCGTTGCCGTAAATTTTATGAAAACTTGCATATTAAAGCGAGCTAAAGTGCTATAGAAAGCTACGAGAAAGGAGGTTGAATCATGTATAGGGATTTCCGCAGAGAGTTCGGAAAGACGGTGAGCATGCTTACGTTGCTTGCTCTGGTTTTTGCACTGTCTGTCCCCGTGCGGGCGCAGCGTCTGCTGACGGTACCTGCCGGAACCGTGATTCCGCTGCGGATGGATACGTTTTTGAGTTCGGAAACCTCACGCGTGGGCGATCGGTTCACTGCGACCGCGTCCAATGACGTGATTGTGGATGAGAGTTTGACGGTGCCTGTGGGCTCTAAGGTCGAGGGCCACGTCACCGGCGCGATTCCGGCAACCAGGTCCAGAAGGGGGAGCATTGCGATCGCCTTCGACCGAATCAGGTTCCCTGGCGGCGGATCGGCCATGGTTGACGGCACGCTGACGACGCTCAGCGAGGCTGGTCGGCGCCAGCTTGAAGCCAACAATGAAGATGTGATTGGCGGCGGCGGCAGAAGCACTCGCCGCACGATAACCTTTATTGGAGGCGGCGCGGGTGCCGGAGCGCTGATTGGCGCGCTGGCCGGCGGAGGCAAAGGCGCTGCGGTTGGCGCGGGCGTTGGTGCGCTCTTGGGAACCCTCGGTGTGCTGTTGACTGGAGGCGAGAAAGCTGAAGTTCAGCCGGGCACCGAGTTCGGAATGATGGTGGAGAGCCCCTTTTCGGTTGAGACCAACAATGGTTATAGCTATTACGATCAAGGTTCTCAGCAGAGGAACTTCACTTCATTCGAGTCCATTCGGTTTACACAGATTGTTTTGAGGGATCGCGGGTACTACAACGGTCCGATCAACGGCCAGATGACAGTTGCGACTCGCGACGCGATTCGGCGTTATCAGCGCGACCGTAACCTCGCGATCACAGGCGATCTCGATCTGACGACCGCGCGAGACCTTGGCATCTCGAGCGAATCCGGTTTTGAGACTGCTTCGATGGAGATCTCAAACGTGCGCGCGGAAAGGATAGGCCGAGACACGATCCGAATCTCCGCAGACGTTGAGACGCGAGGCGGCGGATGGCAGCTGTTCACCAATCACTTTGTGAGCGGGAACACGTTGCACGTGTACGTGCGCGGCGTGCCTCCACGAGGCTCGGCCGATTCGCTGATCGACCATCGTCTCATCACCGAAACCTACAACAACACGTCGGGCGTCACGAGAGTGTTGTTTCATGGCCCGCAGCGTGACTTTACCGTCGATTTATTCGGCGGCTCTGTGGGTGGAGGCATAAACGCCGGTGGCATAGGCAATCCGCGGCAGATACAGCTCCTTGCGAACAGGCTGCTGCAGGACTATGCGCGTGATCTGAACGTCCGCGGCACCGGCGGACAAGTGATCTTCGATACTCGCCGCAACTTCAGGCAAAACGAAGTGGAACTGCTGTTCCAGCTCAACAGCCTGAAAGCTTCGGCGGAACTCTACAATCAGATGGTCT
>DATFWM010000352.1:0-7059 GCA_035259295.1 Blastocatellia bacterium
GGCCGCGGCCTCGACCGACCGCGTCTTGCCGGTTCCCGTTGGGCCGAGGAACAGCAGCGTTCCAATTGGGCGGCCCGGAGGGTTCAAGCCTGCGCGATGTACTTGATAGATCTGAGCCAACGCCTGTAATGCGCGTTCCTGTCCCACCACGCGCGCTCCAAGTTCATGCTCGAATATATAAGCGTCTTCTGACTTGACCGTATGATCCAGGAGATTGAAATCGGGCTTGTCTTCCGCCTTCGCCGGAACGGCTAGATGGTTTAATACGTTTGCCGCGAACTGACCGAATTGAGTGACCATTGCTGTCCTCCTAATAGCGCGGATTCAATCTATCACTCAACACGCCGTCCACCGTGAGGCGTTGGGCAAACAATCCAAACTCACAATCCCGCAAGCCGAATGCCATCACAACCCGAGATAAGCGGTCAGAAAAATCAGCGGCAATTCCGTCAACAATCGAGCGACAATGTTAATGCAAGTTTGACACAGTAACTGAGCGAGATATTGAACAATACAGCAAAGCGCCAAGAGTGCGTGCGCATTTCACTGAGCCACGCTTGCACGCTCCAGAGACATTGCTCCGCTTTGGATGATTTAGCCTATAAAGCGTACTAACACCGGTCGATGGGGCGAGAAGGGAAATCGGACGGTCGTACTGATTGCAGTCACTCAACCGCTTCTAGAAGGGCTCGTCGCGCCTGTAGTATCTGCTTCTTTCAAAGATTCTGTCGTCGAAGTAGCCGCGCAATAACTCAATTTCGTAGCCTTTGCCTGCCGGCAGGACCGTTATGACGTCATATCGATAAGGCTCGTCGGCAACTCTTACCAACCGGCGATAACGCCCGGCGGCGCGCGCGATCTGACGCTGCTTCCTCAAGTCGACGGAGCGTTCGGGCGCCACGATCTCGTCCGACGTACGGGTCTTCACCTCCACAAACACAAGGGTGTCTCCGTCGTAAGCGATCGCGTCGATCTCGGCAGCCAGTTTCTGGCCACGCAGCCCGCGCCCCAAAGGCACTCGAAAATTGGTGGCGACTATTTGATAACCCTCGTAGTCGATCAAGTAATCGAGGGCCGCGCGCTCGCCGCGTTCGCCCAGTTCCAGATGCGCGGCACGAGCAGGAGTCGTTCTTCTCAAAAACATATGTCCGCGCGGTGATCTTAACCCATGCCGACTTCTTGTGAAAGCTCATACTCACAAGCTACATTCAAATTCAGTAGCAAGAACATGGAAGAGACCAACACCACATCAGCGAATCAGCTTCCGACGGTCGTCATACTCGGGCGCCCAAACGTGGGTAAGTCGACGCTGTTTAACAAGCTGACCGGCTCGCGACGGGCCATCGTCGGTGACGAGCCGGGAATAACGCGCGATCGGATTTATGGTCGGGCCCAGTGGCGGGGACGGGAGTTTCGGCTGGTCGATACCGGCGGCGTCATCCCAAATGAGAAGGATCTGATACCAGCTAACATTCTCATTCAGGCGCGTGCGGCACTCGACGAAGCGTCGCTGATAATTCTCCTTGTTGACGCGCGCGCGGGCATCACCCCGCTCGATGAAGAGCTTGCTGAGTTTGCCAGGCTTATGAACAAGCCTGTGTTCGTCGCGGCAAATAAAGTTGACAGCGCGAAGCTCGAAGCGGACGCCCTCGAGTTCGAGCGTTGGGGTTTCGATGAAGTATTCCCAATCTCGGCTGAGCACGGCAACGGCGTCGCCGAGATGCTCGACGCCGCACTCGATGTAATCCCTGCGCCGGCAACCACCGAACTCGGGGCTCCGGAGATTCGAATTGCCATAGTAGGCCGTCCCAACGTCGGTAAATCGTCCCTGGTGAATCGATTGGTCGGCGAGGAGCGCGTCATCGTCTCTCCGATTCCCGGCACGACCCGCGACGCAGTCGATACTGACCTCGCGTTCGAGGGCACACGCTTTCGACTGATCGATACCGCAGGCATTCGACGAAAAGGCAAAACAGAACTGGTAGCCGAGAAGATTTCAGTGCTGATGGCGCGGCGGCATCTCGAACAGGCCGATGTCGCGATCCTGCTCATCGACCCCATCGAAGCCGCGACTGCGAACGACGCCACAATTGCAGGCTACGCTCACGAAGCTGGCGCGAGCTTGATCATTGCGGTCAACAAGTGGGATGCAGTCGAGAAGGACACTCACACGACGAAGCAATACGAGCAACGCATCCGTGAGATGATGAAGTTCGCCTCGTACGCGCCCCTGGTGTTCATCTCGGCCAAGACCGGTCAGCGTGTGACAAAACTGTTGGAGCTGGCACGCCGCGCTTACGAAGAACGCAACAAGCGAATTCCGACCTCGGAGCTGAATCGCTTCTTCGAGCGGCATCTCGAACAGCCTCGGGCGACGACTCGATCGAAGTATCCGATTCGAGTCTTGTACATTACACAAGCCGCCACCAGCCCGCCGACGTTCGTGCTGTTCACGTCATCGCGCAGTCCGAAAGCAAGGCTGCACTTCTCGTACGAGCGCTATCTCGAAAACCGCTTGCGCGAGGAGTTTGGTTTTTTCGCCGCGCCGATCAGAATCAAGCAACGCAGGAAGAAAGATGAAGCATCGCAAGGTCGCTGAACCGCACGGTTCATAGACACGAGCCGGGAATCCACAATCGCCTGGGAGCGCAGGCGTCTCGCCTGCATGATTCCGGGATGAATGCTTTCGCAAGCAGCCAGGCGAGACGCTTGCGCTCCCAGGACTTGGAGGTGAAAAACATGCGCAGCTTGCTTCTAACCTTGGCCTTGGCACTGGCTGTGCCTCTTTGTGTGGCTGCGGGTGACCAGCCACAACAGATCCGCTTGTCAGGACTCAACAAGATGCCGATCGTCTCCGGTCCGCTCAAGATGCGGATCGCGAGACTCAGTCGCAGCACCGTACTTGGGCATGGTCGCGGTCACATAGAAGTCGAGGTCGAGAATACGTCACTGGTTCCCGAGACTTTCTATCCTCAACGGCTCGCGATTGTGAATCGCGATAACTTCCAGGTCAACGTCCTTGCAACCAGGCGTGGGCGCTACTACACGACTCTTCCGTCGTACGATCCGAGGGTACCAGTTGCGCCGTTTGAAATAAGGATTACGCCTGGCGCGCGGATCAAAGAGATGTATTCGCTGAGCGGAAAGGTTCGGCTTCCGGCCCGGGTGTTCTATGACGACAAGCTGCTGGCTGAAATCGTCGAATGAACGCCACTTTCGTCCGAACTAGTCGCCCGCTGCTACAAGCTGCGAAGCTGACCCGGTGTACGAAGTTTACTCACGCCGAGAGAACATTTTACATATAAGTTTGCTTTCAATTCTTTCGAAGAACAGTGCACAGCGGTTTTGATCTGTATTTGAGCGGCAATGCCTCCTTCCCTCGGCATAGCACTTGCCGATTCTCGGCACGCAGATCTGCGCGAAGCCATCTATTAAGAAGAGGTCAGGGAAAATGCTTAAACTCGATGAAGAAAATCGTTCATCCCGTAGAAGTTTCATTCGTAACGCAGCGGCAGGAGTCGCAGGTGCGGCGGTCGGTCTGTCAAGCGCCAATCGCGTTCTTG
This sequence comes from Blastocatellia bacterium, assembly GCA_035259295.1. Classification (GTDB taxonomy): domain Bacteria; phylum Acidobacteriota; class Blastocatellia; order UBA7656; family UBA7656; genus Onstottus_A. Next base: position 3,564 of record DATFWM010000352.1, read on the forward strand.
GCGCGATCAAAGACAGCGGTGAGGTGACGCTTGATGGCTTGCTGATCACTTACTTCAGCGCGCCACTGGGCACTGATGGTTCCGCGTCATACACGTTCTTGACGCCGTACTCAACAACGCTCGGCTTTCGCTCGCTCGCGGCTCCCGATCTCACACTGATAGCCAGCGTGTCGGATGGTGATCAAAGAATCAACCCAAGGTCCGCTGTTGCTCAAGCCGAGAGCAGGAAGGTGGACAACGCGATCAAGTTGTTTCCGCGGCCCGAGGAGGAGACGTCGTTCACCTCAATCACGCCGTCTCCTGGGTTGCCCCAGAACACTGTTTTCTATGGGTTGTTCAAACCGGTATTGGGCTTTACTGGCAATGGAAGGAAGGCGGAGTTCCGGTTTGTTGACGCAGAAGCGTCGTTCACGTTTCTGGCCAACAGCGGCGCCAGGAGTTTTCTCAGCGAAGACACTGCAGCTTCAATGACCGGTCAATATGTCAGCGATCCCGCCGCTCTGACTCCGCCGAGGTTCATTCCGGCGCTCACGAGTAGCGGGGACATTTCGGTTACGCAAGTCGCTGAACGCGGCGCGCCGCGAGACATAATCTCTGTAGCCGCGGCTAAGATCATCGAACAAACTGGATTCACTTCGGAGGTTCTCAAGCAGGCGTTTGCGGTAGGAACCAACTTGGAGATCACTTACTATTCCGCGCAGGAGTCAAAGGGCCGCATACTCAAACTCGAGACTGATCTCAAGGGAGCGTCGCGCGTCACACGCGTTTTCTGGGACAGAGTCTTCAAGACCTTTGTGATTGTGTGACACCAAGTGGCTGCGCATCATGCGCGCGCGGGAGCCTCGTTGCCGGCTTCGATTGCAGCCGCGCGGACGTTCACTCGCACAAGCAGCGCAAGGCCGACGATGAAGAACACCACCAGCGAAAGAATCGCCGCGCGATAGCTGCCGGTGAATTGAAGCGCCAGGCCGAACAGCAACGGCGCAAGCCAGCTCGTGCCTTTGTCGCTCACTTCGTAAAGGCTGAAGTACTCGGCCTCTTGACCCTTCGGAATCATCAACGAATAAACCGAGCGGCTCAGCGCCTGGCTGCCTCCCAACACTATCGCGATCACGGCGCCGAGAATGAAGAATTGCAGCTTGGTTTGCAGAAGGCCGTACGCGTAAACAAGCACACCGGTCCAGATTACCAGGCTAATCATTATCGCTCGCTTGCCGCCCGTAGCTTTTGACACCCAGTTGAAAAGCAGCGAGCCGAAGAAAGCCACGAACTGCACCATCAAGATCACCTGAACGAGAGTCGATTCTTCAAGCTTCAATTCTTCCGCGCCGAACACCGCCGCCAGCGCGATAACTGCTTGGATGCCGTCGTTGTAGAGCAAGTATGCGATCAGAAATAACAACGTCTGCGGATAATGTCGCGCGCTCTTGATCGTATGCCGAAGCTGATTGAATCCGGTTGCCACATAGCTCTGCCCCGCGGACGGCGACTTGGCCGAAAGCCTGTTCTTCAAAGTCGAAAGCGGGATCAACGTGAACACCGCCCACCAAGCGCCCGACGACGCGAGGCTTATACGCACCGCATGTTCCGTCGTGAGTCCAAATGCGTCCGCCTTCGAGAACAGGTAAAGGTTCAGCGCCAGCAGGATGCCGCCGCCCAAATACCCGATTGCCCAACCGATTGACGACACGCGATCGCGATCATCGGGCGCAGCGATGTCGCTCAAAAACGAGTTGTAGAAAGCCTCCGACGCGCCGAAACTCAGATTGGCAACGACGAACAATGCGCCACCGAGCAGATAGTTTGTGCCTTGCAGGAAGTACAACCCCATCGTAGCGAACGCGCCGATGTAAGCAAACAGCGCGAGCATTTGCTTCTTGCGATGGGAGTAATCGGCTAACGCGCCCAATATTGGAAGTAACAAAACCTGCAGTGCAACTGACAGCGAGACCACGTAAGGGAAAACCGAGCCGTAGAAGACCTTGATCCCCAGCGGATAAACAAAGGTGTTGCCTTCGCCGAGCGACTGCGCAGCAGCTTTTGCGACTTCAGTCAGATACGGACCAAGAAAAACCGTGACGACCGTGGTGTAGAACGCTGAGTTGGCCCAGTCGTAGAAGTACCATCCAATCTGTTCGCGACGATTGTTCACGATCATGCAAGCTGACTTATGATGAATGAAGGGCAGAATAGGCTACGCGCCAATGTTGTAGCAAGCTGCTTCTATGATTACCTTGGGTGAGACATCAGGATTGACTGGTGTGACGCTTGAAGAAGCTGACGATCGCGGGTAGTGCTTGCTCGGGAAACATATGGCCGCCGGGATGAATGTAAGTCACAAGCTCAGTGTGGTTCACTCCCGGCTCCGCCCGCAACAAGCCATCAACCTTCGCTTTGGACGCGTCAGTTTTCAGCACCTTGCGCGCGAGCTCGATGCTCGACTGCTGAGCTTGAAATGGAACGAGCGGGTCTTTCTCTCCAGCGATGATGAACACGGGTTTCGGTTTCGCAGTCTCGATCAATCTGCCCCCCGGTCCCGCAGCCGAACACAACGCCGCAATCTTGTCGCCTCGCATGTTCCAACGCAGATTCACGAACCGCCCGCCGTTCGAGTGACCGAGCACGTACATTCGATTCGGATCCGTCACGTACTTCTTTTGGATCCGTTCGAGCGCCGCGTCGAAGAACTTTATGTCTCGATCACCAAGCTCGCCTGGATTCTTCTGCCAACCGTTGAGCTTGCCTTCAGGATCGGTGATGCCTTGAACGCCCGGCTCGCCTTGCATGTAGACGACCACAGCCTCAGGCCACAACTCGTGAACTCGAAACCTACGCGCGGCGTTCTGTGCGTTGCCGCCGTGCCCGTGAAAGACAAAAACAACCGGCGCGCCTCTCCCCGCGATTGGTGTTGACCGGGCAAACACGACTGCATGCCGTTCTTTGCCATCGATAGTGAAGGTTTCGGTCTCCGATTGGCCGCGCGAGCTTGTACTAAGCGCGAACAGCACGCCAACGAGAAGAGCGATCAGAATGCCCGCAAGCTTCATCCTCGGATGTCCACGGCGTAACGTCATTCGTCGCTTATCAGTCGACGGTGTGGAGGAGTTGTTCGTCACAACAGTTTAGAGATCGGCCGGGCCCGGGAGGTTTGACATTCTAAGACTCACTCTCCGCCGTACTTGATTTCCATTCGCCGAATCCGAAAACTCGCAAGAACCAACACCGCCGCCGTCACGAGGAGCAACCCCGGAATTGAAAGATAAGCGGGCGTGGGCTCGACCGATATGGCGAGCGGCCCTTCCGAAATCGGAACCGGAGAAAGCGAGTGCAGGTAGTGAATGATGCTGATCTTTTTCAGCACCGGCGGCAGCAGAAAGTTTAGCCATTCCCAGCCGTACGCAAGAAGCGCCGGGATGATCGGGTTGCGGAAGAACAAGCCAATCACCAGAAAAGCGGCGCCGTAACCTATGCATCCAAGCACGATGATGCCAAGATA
>DATFWM010000353.1:0-2259 GCA_035259295.1 Blastocatellia bacterium
TATGTTTTGAATCTCGAGGATGAGTTCGAGCGCGCAGTGGTGAAGCCGTTTGTCGAGGAATACCTCGCCGGTCGCACCCCGATCCCTTGCGTTTCCTGCAACACAAAATTGAAGTTCGCGAGACTGGTGACGCTTGCCAGAGAAGTCGGGGCGAAACGCGTCGCGACCGGGCACTATGCGCGCGTTGAATACCACGAAGATTCACAGCGATATCGATTGTTGAAGGCGAAGGATCTGTCGAAAGATCAATCTTATTTTTTGTTTGAAATGACTCAGAAGCAACTTGCTTGCGCCGTTTTTCCGCTCGGCGAAATGACCAAAGCCGAGGTTCGACAAAACGCGCGAGAACTCGGCCTCGAAACGGCGGACAAGCCGGAGAGCCAGGAAATCTGTTTTGTGCCCGACGGCAACTACGCGCGATTCGTCGAAAATTATGCCCGTCACGAAATGGGCGCCTCGGCGGGCGAGGGTGCGCTTGCGGGCGGCGACACGGTGACCTCCGACGGCGATGTAATCGGCCGCCACGACGGACTGCATCGCTTCACCGTGGGGCAGCGCCGCGGCATTGGCATAGCATCCGCCGATCCCCTGTACGTGGTCAAAATAGATGTGCCGCGCAATCGGCTTGTCGTCGGCGATCGGAGCGAACTGTTCGGCTCGACGTTCGATGTGGCTGCTGTCAACTGGCTCTCGATTGCGCCGCCGGCTGAACCTGTCCGCGCTTCGGTGCGTATCAGATACCGAGCCCAGGAGGCATTGGCCACCATTACAGCAACTCCGACAAACACCGCGCGAATCGTGTTCGATGAACCACAGCCCGCCATAACACCGGGTCAGGCCGCTGTGTTTTACGATGGAGAAGTGGTGGTTGGAGGCGGATGGATAAAATGAGAAAGGAAAAGGCAGGAATGAAAAAGGGAAAAGAGCGACTGCAACAGTTTTTGTCGACATACCTTTTTGCCTTTGGCCTTTTGGCTTTGATCCTCCTTTCGGCTTCTTGCAGCCCGAATCGCAATGGGCCCGTCGCGGCGAGCGCGAAGTTTGGTTACTGTCCCGTGTGTCACATGAAAGTCAGCAGCGACGATCAATGGAGTGGCGAGATCGTTTATTCAGACGGAAGCAAGCTGATGTTCGAGTCGCCGGGGGACCTGCTGACCTTTTACCAGGCGCCTGACAAGTACGATGTAAAGGAAATCCAGAAGGACCATTCGGCCATCACTCGCATCTCAGTAAAGGACTACCAGAGTCACACGCCGATCGATGTGCGCGAGGCTGCGCTGGTATACAAGAGCAGAGTGAGCGGCCCGATGGGTCCCGACTTCTTGCCGTTTGGAAAACGCGAAGACGCCGAAGCGTTCGTGAAAGCAAATGGAGGCGTCGTTCTCAATCTCAGCGATGTGACTCCGAGCATGGTCCAGAACTTGAGGCCCAGTTGATTGAGTTCGAGCGCGCTTTCGTGAATGGGTGATGGTCAATGATGACTTGCAAACACAGATTAATATTTGCAGCGATCATGGCGTTGGCGGCCTGCTCGAGCGCCTTCGCTCAAGGCAGTGAGCGGGTCGTAACAGCTCGCGGCTATTCGTCGGTTGATGCGGTGAGACCGGGCGACAAGTTCAAGATCGCGGTGGTGCTCGAAGTCGCGCCGGGATATCACATCAACGCACACGTGCCGTCGCTTGACTATCTCTTTGCGACCGCGGTTTCTTTTGAAGCTCCAGGCGGCATGAACATCGCTTCGCTCAGATACCCGGCCCCACAATTGAAGAAGTTTGAATTCTCCGACCAGCAGATAGCCGTTCTGGAAGGCACGGTTTATGTCACCGCCGACGCCGTGGCCCAAAACAGCGTCCAACCAGGCGCCTTCGCGGTCAAAGCTAACGTTACCGTTCAGTCCTGCAACGACTCGCAGTGCCTGGCGCCCGCGGATCTGAAGATAGAGATTCCCCTGAAAATCATTTCTGCCGGGCAGGCCGTTCGAGCGGCGAACTCCGACCTGTTTGCGAAAGCCGCCGCTGCGCCGGTTGACTCGACACCAGAGCAGGGATCGTCGCCGTCATTGGTCGAGTATAAGAGTGCCGCTGGTCAGAACTCGCTTGCGACGCAACTGGCGCAAAAAGGGATTGTGGTCCTGCTCGTCGTGGTCTTCTTTGCGGGTCTCGGTCTCAATCTGACCCCCTGCGTGTATCCGATCATTCCGATAACCATAGGCTTCTTCATAAACCAGAGTAAGTCTGAGGGGGGCAAGCCACGCGTCAG
>DATFWM010000354.1:0-2431 GCA_035259295.1 Blastocatellia bacterium
CGCGATCATAGCGAAATGCATGGGTAGGATCCTGAACGCAATATCCTCTGACCTGCGCTTCGCCGTTCAAACCTCTGTAGGCTCCGGCCCCTCCTACTACGGACAGGATTTCGGTTGGACCGGTGAAGGGCGGGCCGCTGCCAGCGCCCGCGGGAGCAGCTCCGCCTCCGGCAAGATTCACGCCAGTCGTGCCTTGAATCTCAATCATGCCGCCTACGTTATCGATCATCAGGCTGTGCTTCATAACGAACAGGCCGTCGTCTGCTGTCTCGCCCCACGCTCTCCAGGTTCCTACTTGTCGCGGATTGGCGGTCCTGAAAGTGCAATCAGCCTGGTTGACGGTCCTGAAAGGATATACCTTTCCTTGAATGTAAAAGGTGCTGCCTGTCGCCAGCGCGGTGCTTACAGGGGTGGTGTCGGGCACAATGTCAAAGATGAATTCGATTCCGATAGTTTGGGCGCCGCCGGTTGGCGCATTGAGTTGAAAAACGATCAGGGCAATGGCCAGCATCAGCATCGCTCCTGCTTGCAATAAGGGGGCATTCGATTTTACGGGTTTCATGGTTCCTCTCCTTTCGATACTCTGAGCGAAATCATAGAGATTCGGTGGCGCATAGCTCTTCTGATTCCCAATCTCGCATCATTTGCGGAAGAGAGCCTTGCGGATACACCTCAAACAGCGGGGCAGCATCATACCTCATTCTTTCAGGATATGTAAGCTGATGAGATGACCGAAACGTCGGTCGGTCGTTTTTCGGGATCTGACAGACTAGGCGTGTACCTTCGAGAATCGGCGTCTGCTAATTGTGGTTTCCAGTGGCTTTCTTGATCTGCTTCTTGATCTCACGCTGAGTGTCGTCGAGCGCTTTCTCCGCTTCGCGCACTACCTTCTTCGTTTTATCGTCAACGTCCGAATGACCTTCAGGCCAAATGAATCCGGGAATCGGAAGGCTCTCAGGATGCTCGCCGGAATGCGCTTCGCAAGGCTGGTCAGGTTGTGTGCCCTCGATGAAGTATTCAGTCCGGCGGGCGGGGCACTGGTCGGTCGCAACAAGTCCTGTCGTCGGATCAATTTCCTCGGTCACTATGCTGTCGGGCGGTGCCGGAAAACTGTCGCCGCCAAGCTCCGGCCTCAACGCCAGCGCCGCCTTCATGAACGACGTCCAGATGGGCAGCGCCGACTTCGCGCCTTCAAGACCGAGCTCCGAATTGTCATCGAAACCTACCCACACGACGCAGACAATGTTCGGCGTATACCCCGCGAACCATCCATCGCGAGACGTGCCCGTCTTCCCGGCGGCCGCCTTTTCGGTGAATCCCATTGCGCGAGCTCGCGCGGCAGTTCCCTTGTTCAACACGTCTTGCATAATGTTGGTCATCAACCAACTGATCTCAGGTTTGAGCGCGGTTCGTGTTGCCGCTTTTGGCTCGGTTAAGCCGGCGCCGCTGGAGTTGGTCACACGCTTAATCGGTCGGGACTCCGCAAGCAACCCGCCGTTAGCAAACGCGGTGTAAGCCGATGCTATTTGCAGCGGAGTAGCTTCTGCTGTCCCGAGCGCCAGAGCAGGGAAGGGCTGAGGCCGCGGCAAGCCAAGCTTTTCAGCCATGCGCGCGATCTTCGAATAGCCTACCTTTTCAGCGATTCGAACGGTCACCACATTGAGCGAATGCACCAGTCCTTCTCGCAGAGCAACGTCGCGGTTTGAGTAGGTCTTGCCGAAGTTCTCCGGCGAATAGGTTTGGCCTCGGCCGTACAAGAACGTCTCGGGCGCATCCATGAACACCGAACCAGCGGTAATCTTTTCCTCGGCCGAGTCATCATATGCGCTGTTCAAAGCGGTGGCGTAAACGATCGGCTTGAACACCGAACCCGGCTGCCGGTTCGCGTCGACGGCACGATTCAACTGGCTCTGACCGTAGTCTCGTCCTCCCACCATCGCCAGAATCTCGCCGGTCTTGGCGTTGAGCGCAACCAACGCGGCTTGCAACGTTCCCGGTGGAATTGGATTCTTTTTGCGCTTTGCAAATATCGGATCGAGCGTTGCAAGCGTGTCGTTCACCGCTTTGTCGGCGGCGCGTTGAAGATCCATGTCGATCGTCGAGTAGACTCGATAAGACTGTCGCGCAAGGTCTCGTGTCGGAAGTTCGTTGGCCAACTGCTGCTGCAAATAATCGATGAAGTATGGTGCGTCGCTGTTGAGCGCACTGCGTTTCGGTACGATCTTGAGTTCCGCAGCCTTTGCCTGCTCGGCCTTTTCGCGCGTGATCGAGCCCGCTTCAACCATCGAGTCCAGCACCTGGTTGCGGCGGGACTTTGCGCGCTCCGGATCGCGATAAGGTGAATAGAGACTCGGGCCGCGAATTATTCCGGCGAGAAAGGCGCACTCGGGAAGCGTGAGATTGACGACGTCCTTGTTGAAGTATGCCGATG
>DATFWM010000355.1:0-4172 GCA_035259295.1 Blastocatellia bacterium
GCGCCCCAGGGATCCATGTAAGCTGAAACACGAACAAGCACTTCGGCGCCGTTCATCGCAAGTTGGCGAATCGCTTCTGGGAACAACCAATCGTAACAAATCGCGCAGCCGATGCGTCCGATCGGCGTGTCGGCTACCGGAAACAGCGGCTCGTCGTAGCCTTCGAGATCATGCGGGCTCGAATGAACCTCGTAAGGAATCCACGTGTTTACCTTGCGGTACTTGTAGAGCACGCCTTCGGGCCCGATCAGACAGGTAGTGTTGAACACTCGGCCTGGCCACTTTGAATCGACTTCAAGCATCGAGCCGGTCTGAATGTAGATGCCGTGCTCGCGCGCCTTCTGTTCGATGCGCTCGGTGTGTTGGTTTGGGATTGGTACGGCGAGCTTGTCGATCAACTCCGAGACGGTTTCAAACACCGGAGCAGAATGCGCAAACTCGGGAAAGACGACCAGCTTCACCGGCAGGAACGGCGCGCTGCCTGCTACGGCCGAGTCGATCATCGAAAGCATGCGATCGGTGTTCGCGCGCATCTGCCGCCGCTCGGTGGGATTTGGAAGATCGGTTTGACAAGCTGCGGCCGAATAACGAATGTGTTCCATAACCTTCCACACCACAAAGACACAAAGTCACAAGATCAGAACGATCTCGCGGTCAATGGTTTGATGCTTTGTGCCTTTGTGACTCTGTTGTAGAGCTGCCGATAAGCTCGATCGGCGACAACGGTGATCTAACAACGCGCGTGTTGTATCCAGCGATGTACTCCCGATGCGCGCGAGTCATCGGATACCATTCCTTCTCAGAATACGGATAACTCGTCATCGCGTGAAACGGCAACGGAGCTACTTGGTCCGGGCTCGCCGAATTGATGTCCATCTCTTTACTGAAGCCGTCCGCGTAGAGCAAGAAGGTGCGTTTCCATCCGAGCGGGACCGGCCGCAGCTTTGTCGCGTCGAAAGATAACGAGATCTCGTCTCCCGGCTTCGAGATCACAAACATATCGTCACTACGAAGCAGCAACTCTCTGACGTCGCCTTCGCGAGTGTAGCGGCCAGGCATGACTTTCCAGGGAGAAGCGAACGACACGCGGCTGTAGTCGTAGCTGAACGGCTCGCGACCGTCGTGCGAAACCTCCGCCGAAAAGCCTCGCCAGTGCAGAGCGGCTTTGACCGGATCGAGTCGAGTCAGTCGAATGGGCGCGCCGCTGTTAGAGTTATCGACTAGAATCTGGTCCCAGTAGATTCGCATGTTCGTTACGATTTGGACCTCGCGGTTCGAAGTCAAAAACTTGCCGGTGAGATCGACCACTATTGTCTGAGGCCTGCCAACTGGAATCCCAATATCGGCAATCGCGGTCCGCCACTCGCCTCGGGCGTCTTTCACTTGAAGCTCAGGCGGTCTCAAGCTCAGCCCGCTTTGAGAAGCCGCCACGTTGTCACTCGAAAAAGCATAGTCGGTCCATCCGGTCAGCAGCAGCAGCGTGCGACCCTTGGATGATTCTTGTAGGGGCGGCCCTCCGTGGCCGCCCCTTGGCACGACGTCTCGTGCGCTCGACGGCTCGCCGAGATCCAAGGTTAGCGAATGCGGCTCGGCATAACCCCGAAACTTTTGCAGAGCGAAATCGTCTGGATAACGCCCGTCGAGCTTAGCGATTCGTTCCGTCACCTCGTGGCCGTGATCGTCGATCGCCGACTTTGGAGGGCGCGCGTTGCGAGTTGTGAAGAGCTTGAATCGCCGCGGCGGATCCGTCATTCCCTCATTCGGGTAGACTTCGGAGTCAGCGGGGTGGTCCACGGAAATCAACTGGAGTCGATCGACGTAGAGCACTTCCTCTAGTTCGTTTGTCACGCGAATCTCGTAACGTCCGTCGCGCGGCTTGAGCTGATCGCCGCGGATGCGAACGTACTCGTCGGGGTCTGGATGGTTGCGAACGCCGGGCGCTTCCCAGTAGCCCATCTCGCCGCCACCCATGAAATCGGTCACGAACTCGAATCGCTCGCCGTTCCAGGTGTAAAGGTAAGGACACGACGAAGGCTTGCGATCGAGCTCGGTGATCTGCAACCCAAGTGGAACTCCGGGTTTCGCGCTTGCGATTTCCGTTTCAGCTTGAACAATTCCCGCCGGCCACAAAACTCGGACAGCATCAACCGTCTTGCGCTTGCCCAATCCGAAGATCACATCGGCAGGCGCTGGCGCCGGGCTTGCGGAATATGTTTCGAGTTTCTGCCTGAGACTTCCTGCGCGGGCTTCTATCTTCGCGCCGACTCCAGAGCGATTGCTGACTTTGCCCGCGAGCTGAACTTTCAACGAGAAGTTTCGATTGCCTCCGTCGTTTCGCGCGATCTTCAGATCGCCGGTTGCAACTTTGAAGATCAAGTCAGTATCACCGTCGCCGTCGATATCTGCCGATGCGAGCGCGCGCGGAAATCCTCCCTTGAGGAGATCGGCGGCGACGGCGCGAGTACTGACGTCCTCCCATTTCGATCCGAGATTGCGGAAAACGCGAGGCGATTGACCTGCAACTATCACAAGGTCCAGCAATCCGTCATTGTCATAATCCAGAAACTGCGCCGCTCCTGGTCCCTTAGTGCCGGGCGGCGCGTCGGTGGTTACGAAATGGCCTTTGCCGTCACTCATTGCAAATAAACCTGGACCGTCAGCTCTGCCGAAAAAGAAATCGGTGAAGTCGTCTTTGTTCACGTCGCCGGCGGCGGCGCAAGTGAATCGGCCTTTGATGTTCAGTCCGACTTCGGCCGCAACGTCGCGAAATGTGCCGTCGCGCTGATTGCTGAACAGCGTCGGCTCCGCGCCGTAGTTCACAACCAGCAGATCGATATCGCGATGATTGTCGAAATCCGTGGGCACGACAGCAACCGCGTGACGGCCCGACCCCGAAACTTTCGCGGCTGCGGTGATGTCGGTGAATTTGCCGTTGCCGTCGTTGCGTAGCAGCAGATTTGGCGCGGTCGCAAAATCATCCGGGAAAACTAGCGTGCGACTGCTATCGCCTGCCGGTGTCTTCGAGAGATCGACAAAGCCCGCGATGAAGATATCGAGGTCGCCGTCGTGGTCTATATCGACGAACGCAGCGGACAACGCCAGATAAGGATAAGCCGGAACGCCGGCAGCCGAGCTCACGTCTGAGAACTTGCCGTTGCCGTCATTGTGATAGAGGGCGAGACGACCGTAACCCAAAACAAATAGGTCCGGACGCCCATCGTTGTCGTAATCGCCGGCGATTGCAGAGATGGCTGTCACGGCGCGCATCGACCTGGGCAAGCCTGATTGGCTTGTCACGTCTACGAACTTGCCACCCTCGTTTCTATAAAGCGTCAGCCCTCGAGGTCCAACATCGAGAAGATCCAAATTGCCGTCACCATCGAAGTCAAACAGCAGAGGGCCGCCGGAGAGGCTCTCGACGATTTGACCTCGGAGTTGCTCATTGATTTCGCCTACAGTGAAGCTTTGCCCGATCGGATTCCTGTTAGCTTTCGGCTCGGTGGCCGCAAGCTTTGGCAGCACGCTCGAACTTGCATCAGTGAAAGTCACTTCCGGCGTTGCAGCGTCGATAAGTTCGGCTTCTGCGCCCGTTGATGCGATTGCCTCGGCGTAGCGCCCTTGCTCCAGATAATTCTGCCCGATAGTCGTGCCGTAGCCTTTCGCTCGTAGCGTTTGAAACCTTTGCATCATCGTCTGGCCCTCCTGACGTTCGCCGGAACGTGTAAGCGCGATTGCCAGGTTGTAAGTCGCTGTGATGCTGTAAGGCTCACTCGCGAGCGCAGCGCGAAACGCGGCGATGGCTTCGGGATATTTCCGCTGCTGCATGTAGAGCTGGCCAAGATTGATGTTCGTTCCGGGATCACGAGGATCGATCCGAAGCACACGAGTAAATTCCTCTATCGCATCAGCCATTCGATTCTGGGAGCGCGCGATGAGGCCGAGAACGTAGTGCCCCTGGGGCGAGCCTGGCAGGGCTTCCGCGGCTGCCTTCGCTTCACGCAGCGCACCTTCTATGTCGGGCAAGTTGTAAAGCGCAATGGCGAGGTTCACGCGAGCGAGTGACATTCCCGGATCGAGCTTCAACGCGCGGCGGAACTGGTCGGCTGCCTCTTTGTATTTGAATTGCTCGAGCAGCGCAACGCCGACGTTGTTTGCGCGATAGGCATCTTCCA
>DATFWM010000356.1:0-2732 GCA_035259295.1 Blastocatellia bacterium
AAAAGGCTAACAATTTGTTGGCTATGGCGAAGTAGCACAGAAGTATTCGGATCCGAATGGTCACATCGATTCGTATGGATGTTGATGCTTTGTTTCCACTTGTTGTTTGTTTGGCAGGCGGCGCAAACTCCTGTAGCATTACGGACATGCCGCATTCCTTGTACTACTCCCGCTCCAGAGGAGGGTTGAATGCTCCCGCAGACTCGCTTTTCTTATCCCGACCGGCTCACAATCGAACGGTTACCGGATGGCGGCGACAAGAACGCCTTTGCAGCAGATGTACTCGAGGGCCTGACCAAGAGGCCAAAGGCGCTCCCACCCAAGTACTTCTATGATGAATTAGGCTCGCGGCTGTTCGAGGCAATATGCCGCCTGCCCGAATACTATCTCACTCGAGCCGAAGCCGAGATCCTGAAGTTCGGCGCCGAAGAAATCGTCTCAGCAGTCGCCGGCCCGGTGAGGCTGATCGAGCTCGGGAGCGGCAGCGCGGAAAAGACCCGGCACATCATCGAAGCGCTGTTGCGTCGACAACCGGAGCTTCAGTACGTGCCAGTCGACATCTCGGACGCCAGCCTCGAATCGAGCAGCCGAGAGTTGCTCAGAACCTATCAGGGTCTTCGCATTACTGCTTACGCCGGCGATTATTTCACCGCGCTCCGGGCGATCGCCCGCGCGCGAAAGGACAGCCGCGGGTCTCTCCGAACCATAGCGCTGTTTCTTGGTTCCAACATCGGCAACTTCGATCCTGAGGGTGCGCGACTCTTTTTGAAGAACGTTCGACAGACTCTAAAGCCGAAGGATGCGCTGCTGATTGGCGCGGATCTCAAGAAAGACCGGCAGACTCTCGAAGCCGCTTATGACGACCCGCTGGGCGTGACTTCCGCGTTTAACCTGAACCTGTTGCTTCGCATGAACCGCGAGCTCGCCGCGGAATTCGACGTCTCGAAATTCAAGCATCACGCCGAGTACAACGAACAGCAGGGACGAGTTGAAATCTATATCGTCAGCCTCGAGAACCAGACGATTCGAATCGGCGCACTGGATACTGAAGTCAGTTTTTACGAAGGCGAAACGATTCACATCGAGAACTCTTACAAGTTCGACCTCAATCAACTTTCTGAGATCGCAGCCGAAACCGGTTACACCTTGGCGAAAACATGGTTCGATCGTTCGCGCAGGTTCAGCTTCAACCTTTTTGCAGCCGCCTGAACAGTGACAGAATCAATACCGACAGATCGGCGATCAAGATCAAACGACACGAGCTATCAGCCCGCTTCACTGATTCGCTTCCGAGATGTAAATCTGACGGTTGCCGAAACCAAACCGATTCTCTCCGACATCAGCTTTGACGTTAAGACAGGCGAAACGCTTGTGCTCCTGGGACGCAGTGGGTCGGGCAAGACGACGACGCTCAAACTTATCAACCGGCTGCTCGAGCCAACCAGCGGTGAAGTCACTATCTCCGACAAAGCAACCACCCTGTGGGATCCAATCAAACTCCGGCGGCGCATCGGATATGTGATCCAGGAAATCGGACTCTTTCCCCACTTCACCATCGAGCAGAATGTCGCGCTTGTTCCTGCTCTGGAGGGCTGGGACCAGCCGCGCATTCGCGAGCGCGTGCACGAGCTGCTCGAGCTGGTCGGATTGGATCCGTCAAAGTTTGCTGACAGGCTTCCACGCGAGCTGTCGGGCGGACAGCGCCAGCGCGTTGGGGTTGCGCGAGCGCTCGCCGCCGACCCGCCGATCATTCTTATGGACGAGCCGTTCGGCGCGCTTGATCCGCTGACTCGCGCCGAGCTTCAGCGCGAGTTCGCGTCGCTGGTAAAGAGGCTGAACAAGACGATTGTATTTGTCACCCACGACGTTCGAGAGGCGTTTCTGCTTGCGTCCCGAATTGGGCTGTTCAAAGACGGGCGCCTGATTGAGCTTGCGACACCCGACGACTTCGCTCAGTCCTCCGATGATGAAGCGCGAGCATTTGTTAGAACGATGAAGGAAGAGATCCGGCGTGAGCTATGAGGCTCATTGAATTCTTCATTCAACACCGCGCCGAAGCGTTGCAGCTTACGCTCGAGCACCTGACCCTGGTGGTGATCGCTACCGGCGCCGCCGCGCTGGTCGGCATTCCAATTGGCGTCCTACTAACACGCAAGCCCTCGTTGGCCAAGCCCGTTCTTGGTCTCGCAAATGTACTTCAGACAATTCCAAGCCTTGCGCTGTTCGGCTTTCTGATTCCGATCCTGGGTTCGTACGGCATCGGCAGGCTTCCTGCAATCATCGCGCTGTTTTTGTACTCGCTCCTGCCAATCATTCGAAACACCTTTACCGGGATCAGCGGGGTCGATCCCGCGGTCACCGAAGCCGCTCGCGGGATGGGAATGACCGACTGGCAGTTGTTGATCCGGGTTGAACTGCCTCTCGCCTCGAGCGTGATCATCGCGGGTGTTCGGGTGGCCACGGTTATTTCGGTAGGCACCGCAACGATCGCAGCCGCGATTGGCGCCGGCGGCCTGGGTACCTACATCTTCCGCGGCTTGAGATCGGTCGATCGGACGCTGATTCTGGCCGGAGCAGTACCAGCCGCGCTAATGGCTCTGGCGGCCGATTTCACGCTGGGGTGGATCGAACGCTCGCTTGCCCCGGTGCGGAGGTCTGCGAGGGGCCGCTTGCTCGCGCCGCTCGCGGCGGTCGGCGTCATTGCGTTGATCGTCGGAGGCATCTTCGCGAGC
>DATFWM010000357.1:0-6626 GCA_035259295.1 Blastocatellia bacterium
TCGCGCTGGCGCTGAAGGTAATAACCGGAGAGCTTGTTGTAAGCGATGAAGTCGTCGTGATCCCAACGCACTCGGTCTTCGAGGAATCGAATCGCCGCCTCGGTCCCCTCATTCTCAGACGGCAACATCGCCGGAGCGGGCACACTTGTCGGAGAGTTTGAAGACGACGACGATAGAACGCCACAACCGCTCGACGCCATCCCGAAGATGATAACTAGAGCGATCGAAGTCCAACTCAATCCAGATGACGGCTCGGTCTGCGATTCGAAAAGCATTTGCTAAGATCTCCGTAATGCCACGCACGAAAGTGTGGGATTTCGGCCACGGAGCGGCGATGGATGATAGCCCACACGCGCAAGCTGTGGGAACAATACGATAGACAACCGCCCTTCGGATCAAGCCACGGAGTGGCGAAAGACTTTCCCCGAGAACTCACTATCGAATCAAAAACCATCGTGGAGCATCACCGAGTCTTTCGCCCCTCCGGGGCTTAATCCGACCTACGTCACAATCTCCCACATCTCACGACGCGGGCTATCTTCTTTCGCCACTCCGTGGCTGAGCACTACATCCAAACGTCCCTACTAACTACTGATTCCAGGATCAATTGCGCGTGTTGTCATCCGTGACCCCAGACGCGCGCGGCTGCTGAGGCGGCGCCAGGAACGGGAACTTATCCTGGAACGCAACGTCGTTGGAGTTGACGTTGTCGCCCTTGGTGATCGCGCCATTGCTGACCAGAAAGAGGAACGTATCAACAACATCATCACCAAGTCGACGGCCGTTGGGGAAGGCTGCCGCGGGGTTGTTGCCGCCCCCGGGTCCTGTATTAGGCTTGGTGAGGTCGATACGAACAAAATCGCCGTTCGTTACAAACACGCTGGCCAGTATCCCGATGTTGGTGTCGTTTGTGCCAAGCGCTTTTAAGGTCGCGACTATATCGGCCGCGAACCTGCCTTGCGCGTCATCAAGCGTTGTCGCCATATTGTATTCGTCCTTACGCGCAAACGGGATGATGAGAGCATTCATCGCGGGATTGCCGTCGCGGTCGAGCGTCCTGAATCCACCGGTGGCGCTCAGCCCTTCCCTGGTGAAAACCAGATTGCGCTGCCGCTGAGCCAGCGTATCGACCCCAACGATCTTGGCGCCCGGATTAGCGAAAGTGGGCTGCAGGTTGAGAAGGGATATTGGGATGCTCATCGCGATCGACAGGATGTTGTAGCCCGCAAAGCTGTCGCGCCCACGATTCAACTGCGTCACGTCGGGGTTGCCCGCCAGGACCGAATTGCGGAATCGCGAAAAGCCGGGAATGTCGAAGAAGAAGGGGTCGTCGGTCTCGCCGGCGAAAAACAACACGCCGGTGGCGGGATCGGTTGTCACCGTGAAAGGATTCGGCGTGCCCGCCAGCGTCGGGACTGTTGTCGGCGCAGTGAAGATCTGGCCAAAGGGCATAACCACCGTGGCGGTTTGCGGCGCGGTGGTGCTGGACCTCGGCGAGAACTGAATCAATATGTACTGATCGGGCCGCGCGTCGCCTGTAGTTTCGATCTCGAATACGTAGCGCACCATTGGATCGAAGAAGGCGAAGTTCACGGCTTCCGCTGGAACGATGAACCCATGAACAGTAGCGATGATTATGAGCTTCGAGTTGTCATTCGGGTCTAGAAACACATAGGTGTCTGCGAGATCAGTGGCCTGGTCGCTTGCATTTACGGGCGAGTCCGCATGGTCTGAAGCGACGATTGGGGGCGGCGGCGTCAACGTCAAGGCGAGGGCAAGCGTTACGCCGAGAGCCACGAGCGAGAGTTTCTTACCGAGTGAGCGTTTCATTTTTTTCCTCCTTAAGAAGAGTGAGCGATAGCTTAAAGGTCCTGTCAGTCGGCTCACAGGTCCACGGTTTCGATGGTTGTTAACAGAGATTCTGTCTTGAAAGTTCCGGGCAATCCTGAACTGAACTCACTAGGTCCGCAACGAACGGAGTTGAGTTTATCAGAGCCCGTTTCTTCTTACGAGTGGCTTTGCGGAATGGATTCGTTCAGAAGCATAGTGATTTCATCTTTGCAACCGCCGCTTGTGATCTTGTCCAGGAGATGATCTAATCTAGCTCACCGCTAATCCAAGAAGGAGATTCGAGAATTACTATGCAAGCAAGAACAGCAGCAGTTCGAGACGTGGTTTCCTCGGAAGAGTGGCAAGCGCGGGTCGATCTCGCCGCGGCTTATCGGCTGACCGCGCTTTACGGCTGGGATGATTTGATCTTCACTCACATCTCTGCGCGAGTGCCCGGGCCTGGGCATCATTTCTTGATCAACCCTTACGGGATGATGTTCGACGAGATCACCGCGTCGAGTCTGGTGAAGATTGACTTGGACGGCAAAAAGGTGATGGACAGCGCTTACGACATCAATCCGGCTGGGTTCACCATCCACAGCGCGGTGCACGCAGCCCGCGAGGACGCCCTGTGCGTGATGCATCTCCACACCCGACACGGCGTAGCCGTTTCAGCGCAAAAGCAAGGGCTTCTGCCGATCTCGCAACAGTCGCTGTTCGCGCTGGCCTCGATCGCCTATCACGACTACGAAGGACTGGCGCTCAATGAAGATGAGAAGCCTCGGTTGGTTGCGGATTTGGGCGATAAGAGGAATTTGATACTGCGGAACCACGGCTTGCTGACCGTTGGCGCAAACGCTGCTGATGCGTTCCTGGGGATGTACCTGTTGGAACGCGCATGTGAGATCCAGCTTATGGCGCAGGCTGGCGCCGGGGAGCTTATAGAGGTGGCTGCGCCGATCGTGAAAGGCATCGAGGCGCAAGTGAAAATTGTTACTCGAGGTTTGGGCGCCGACCTGGTTTGGCCCGGACTGTTGAGAAAGCTGGACAGAATCGACGCGTCGTATCGGGATTGAGACGCACCGCCGCAAAGACACCAGCCACTAAGAAGCACGAAGCTTTGTGACTTCGAGTCTTTGTGGCGCAACAGAAACGAATCATGAAAATCAGAGCGATTGCGAAAATCCTTTATGGCTTGGTTGGCGCGAGCCTTGTTGTCATCGGTGTAACTGTTTCGCTGCTGCGCACAGGCATACTGCCTGATGCAGTCCAGAACATCGGCGTCAAATTTACCGGCGGTAATCCGAATGCTCTGCACATAACTCAGGAGTTTGGCGCGCTGATGATATTCGCCGGCTTAATCAGCTTTTGGTTCATCCGGCATTACGAGCGGAGCAAAGCTTTTCACTGGGCGATGACGATCTTCTGGGCATTCATCGCTCTCGCGCATTTCGGCGCCGCGCATCAATCACCGCGTCCGATGGTCAACACCATCCCGTTCGCGTTGTTCGCAGTTGTAGGCTTAATTCGCTGGCGATCAGAAAGAGAGATAGACCACGGATGAAGCGGATTTGACGGATGAGCACGAATCAGCCGGCGAGGGCGACGACCTTTTCTGCAGCGTCCTTCATCCCTGAAGCCGCAACGAAGCCGAGACCCGACTGCTCGACTACCTCGCGACCCTTCTCGACGTTCGTGCCTTCCAGGCGCACGACTACTGGAACTTTGACGCCGATCTTGCGAGCGGCCTCGACGACTCCGGCTGCGACCATGTCGGTTCGCACTATTCCGCCGAAGATGTTGATCAACACCGCGCGCACGTTCTTGTCCGAAAGAAGAATTCGGAACGCGTTCTCCACCCGCTCCTGAGAGGCGCCGCCGCCGACGTCCAAAAAATTAGCCGGTTCACCGCCAGCAAGCTTGATGATGTCCATGGTCGCCATCGCCAACCCCGCTCCGTTCACCATGCAGCCGATGTTGCCGTCCAACTTGATGTAATTCAAATCGTGCTTTGACGCTTCGATCTCGAGCGGGTCCTCTTCATTGAGGTCGCGAAGGTCAGAGTATTCCTTGTGGCGGAACAACGCGTTGTCGTCGAAGTTCAGTTTCGCATCGAGCGCGTACAGTTCGCCGTCCTCGGTCAGCAAGAACGGGTTGATCTCGGCGAGCGACGCGTCGAGGTCGACGTAAGCTCGATAGAGCGCGGTCATAAACTTGACCGCCTTGTTGATGGTTTCTTTTGGAAGGCCGATGGCGAACGCCAGCTTGCGCGCTTGAAAGGCTTGAAGCCCGACACCGGGGTCGATCGTTTCCTTGAGAATCTTTTCCGGCTCACGCGCGGCGACCTCTTCGATTTCCATGCCGCCGGCTGCTGAAGCCATAAAAACCAATCGCGAAACTGCGCGATCCAACACGACGCCGAGATAGAACTCTTGTTTAATCTTGAGCGCTTCCTCGATTAGCACGGTGCGAACCTCGCGGCCTTCGGGCCCAGTCTGATGAGTGACCAGTTTCATCCCGATCATCTTTCGGGTGATGTCGACTGCGTCGTCCAGTGAGCGCGCGAGCTTGACGCCGCCGCCTTTGCCCCGCCCCCCGGCGTGAATCTGCGCTTTCACGACGACCGGAAGCCCGAGTCGCTCGACTGCGGCCCGGGCTTGTTCTTGGTGATTGACTACAACGCCGCGCGGAACGGTGACGCCGTATTTCGTTAGAAGCTGCTTGCCTTGATATTCGTGGATCTTCATAAACGGTTAAAAATGCTTAGGGGCGCCCTCGGTGGCCGCCCCTTCCTTTGAAAGCGTTTCTATGCGCAAATAGGGGCGGCCACGGAGGGCTGCCCCTACATGTTTCACTTCTGCCCGGTATTGGTTGCGCGATTCTGAATCGTAAAAACGTAAACCCCGCTCGAGAAGCTTCCGAGGTAAGCGCGGTCGCGTTCGAACGGATCGAACGTCAGGGTCCACACCCGGTTCGAGGGCAGCTCGACGTCTATGCGCTCCCAGATGTAGCCCTTGTCCGTCGAGCGATATACTCCACCGTGCGAATACTCGCAAGCCATCACCTCGTCGGGATTGGTGGGATTGATCACCACCGATGTGAAATCCCCCGACGGCAGGCCGCCGCCTCTTCTCACCCAGGTGCGACCGCCGTTTGTCGAGCGAAAGATATACTGATTGGTGCCGACGATTACCAACTGCGCGTCGCGCGGATCCTGAGCTATCGATTTCACCGAAACGTCTCCAGGGCCGCGGTCGACATGTTGCCAACTGGCTCCGCCGTCGAGCGACATGAACAAACCTTGTTTGGTCCCTGCACAGATCTTTCTGGGCGTGTCTTTGTGAGTGGACACCGAGAACACTCGCCCGGTTGTCTCGTAGCCATCGATAGTTACACGTTCCCAGCCACGCGCTTCGTTGGTGGCTCGATAAAGACCGTCCATCGTCGCGGCCAAGAGTGTGAGATGTCCTTCGTTGTCGACAAAGCTGGTTATTTCGTCGACTTCCTTAGTCAACTGCGCCGAACTCGGCGCGGGCGGTGTTTCCTTGGGCTGAGCCTTTTTGACGGGTCGGCTCTGAACGGGCTTTTTGGATTTCTGAGGCGTCCGCTTTGAGATGGCGATTGTTTCAAATCGGCGTACCGGTGAGATTGCGGGTTCGTCCGCGCTGGCCCGCCTTCTCGTGCGCGTGGTTCGCGCGGGTTGTTTCTCGACCTTCTTGACTTGCTCGGCTCCACAGACGGCCCATGTTGCGCCACGATCGTTCGATCGATATACGCCGCTGTTTGTGCCCGCATAAATCGTGTTGGGGTTGTCGGGCATTTGATAGAAGCAGAATACGTCGTGTCCACCCAGGCCGGTTGAGGAGGATTGCCAGGACTGTCCGCCGTCGATTGACGAGAAGACGCTGCCGCCCGATCCGTCGTGGAACACGCTAGCTAACAGGCGGCCGCGCTCGGTTGCATCGGGCATAATCGCCAGCACGTGGCGGTTGGTGAACCCGGCGTTGGCGTCGGTGAAATCCTCTCCGAGATTCTCCGATACACGCACGCCCACGGCGTCGGTGGCAATCAACAGACGGTTCGGTTTGTCCGCGGTTATGACAATAGAACGAATGACCAGCGTTTTGGACGTGAGCAGCATCCAGCGCTTGCCGTCATCCTTGGATCGCCACAGACCCTCGCTCGTCCCGGCAAAGATAATCTTCGGATTTGACGGGTGCACCAACAGCTTGTAAGTTCGCCGCGCGCTGAAAGGAATGCCGGGAATCTTGAACCACTTCTCGCCCGCCGACCCCGACCGATAGATTCCGCTGCATGCGTTGATGTAGACGACATCGGGAGTATTTGGGCTGACCGTGATGCCAAATATATCGGAGTCATCCAGCATACCGATCGACTTATAGCCGGTCTGTTTCCAGCTCGCGCCGCCGTCGGTGGTCTTCCACGGAAGGTGCCAGGTGCCGATGTAAATGATGTTTGTCTCTCGCGGATCGACTGCTACGGATTCAATGTTGCGAATCTCTTTGTCGCCGACCGGAGATATTCGCTCCCATTTCTTCCCGGCGTCGGTCGAGCGAAACACGCCGTTGAGCTTGGGATCGTCGTTTGCGCTGCCCGCGATTAGGAAGTTTGGGTCCGATGGAGCGAGCGCCAAGGATCGAACCGAGAGACCTTTTGTTGCTTCCAGCAGCTTCCAATGGTCTCCACCGTCTTCGCTCTTGAAGACTCCGCCCTGTTCGTCGCGCGCAACTGCCCACGCGCCGGCGTAGATGATATTAGTATTACTCGGATCGATG
>DATFWM010000358.1:0-9438 GCA_035259295.1 Blastocatellia bacterium
TGAAATCCGAAAGTGCAGGCAGATAAGCTCCGCCTGCC
The DNA here is from genome assembly GCA_035259295.1 of Blastocatellia bacterium. Taxonomy (GTDB): domain Bacteria; phylum Acidobacteriota; class Blastocatellia; order UBA7656; family UBA7656; genus Onstottus_A. The sequence continues at coordinate 39 of DATFWM010000358.1, forward strand.
ACGCACGGCCCCATCACCGCCGCGAGCTGGGGCACCCTCAGATAGCGTCGCATAACCGAGTTGTAGAAAAAGATTCTGCCGCCGCCGTATTGTCCCGGAAACACGCCGCTCTGGTATGGAAGATTCACTCCCGCCGAATCGACCAAGTAGATGATCGGCACTCGGCATCGCATCGCGATCTCCTGCACCCTAAGGACCTTGCGCACGGTTTCGGGCCACCACGAGCCCGCCTTCACCGTAGCGTCGTTTGCGACGACCACCGCTTCTCGTCCGGCGATGCGGCCGATCCCGGTAACTACTCCCGCTGCCGGCGCCTGTCCGTTGTAAAGGTCGTGGGCGACCAACAGGCCGATCTCTTGAAAGTAAGAATCCTCATCGAACAGAAGCTGAATTCGTTCGCGCGCGGTGAGTTTGTTCTTAGCGTGCTCGCGAGCGATACGCTCAGACCCACCGCCCAGCCTGAGACGATCTTCAAGCGATCTTAGTTCACTGACCACTCTTTGGAGATGTTCGCGGTTGGCAGTTGCGGCCTGGGTATTCATAGGCGGCTGTGCGTCAAAGTGAGAATGAAGAATAACAACGCGCGGGTGCTGAAACAAGCGAGCTTGTTGCGCCATCAACTTCGTTCTGGAATAATCAGACTGAACGCCAAACAGAGTGTCCATCGTGGCAGCATCATCTGTCCAAGACAACTTAACCGCTTCGCTGAAGGCCTTAGGAATATTCAGAGTTAGCGTCTTGCTACTTTTGATGGTTCTGATCGTTGCAATCGGATTGGCGCAGTCGGGAAAGGGCACTGCCGCTGGGCGACGCAGCCTAAGTCTCAACGTGATCGCGCACGTGCCCGAAGGAAAACAGCTTACAAGAGAGGACTTCGATCTCTACGACGGCGGCGCGCCGCAGGAGATCGAAAGCTTCGGGCGGCTAGACAGCGGCTCGCGTTTAGTGTTGATGGTCGATGACAGCTCCAATCTCAAGGCCGAGACGGCGGCGTTGCAGAAGGCGATGGAAGCGATCATCAACGAGCTTTACCAGGACGATCAAATGATGGTCGTGGCCTACAACGAATCGGCCGACATAATCCAGGATATGACGCCGAACCTCGCGAAGCTTCAGCTCGCGCAGACCAAGCTTGTTCGCAAGGGGTTCCCCAGCCTGTTCGACGCGCTCGTCGCGGTTTCCGATTCGCTCGAGAGTCAGGCAAGCATGGGTCTTGACAAGCGCGCGATCATCTTGATCAGCGACGGCTACGATAGCGAGAGCAAAACCAGATTTGACGACGCTCTTCGCGCGCTTCAAGAGGCGAACATCGTTTTGTATGCGATTCAGATCCCTGACCGCACGCGAGGTGCGCTCCTGCGCGACAAGCCAAAGCCGCCGGCGACCATCGAGCAACTGACTGTCGGCACCGGCGGAGCGGCTTACGCTTTTGATAGGGTCGCTGAGGCGGCGAAGACAATTTCCGATGATTTGAGGAAGAATTGGTACAGGCTTGTCTATACGCCATCTGGCATAAACACCGTCAACATGCGGCGGTTGCTGTTGATGTCCCACAATCCGAACATCGAGCTTCGCACGAAGGGATCACACCCACCCCGGTACCACAGACCGCTTTAGGTTCAGAGTTCAACCTTTAGGTTGCGTTTGACGAGTCGTGAGCTTGAACCTCAACCGCAAGCTAGCTTGAACTCCGAACAAAGAAAAAGGCACCGGAATCATCCGATGCCTCTTGGCCCCTCAGGTTGTATCTTGCGAGCATCGTTGGGTGGGTGATGCTCTTAAGTATGTCCAAAAGCAGAGCAATGAGCGTGCCGCGAGCGTTTCCAAGTTCAGCTCTCTGTTCTAACTGCTCAAAATACTACCTCGATAGTGCCAAGAGCATTGAGAGCATTTTATTGGGCGGACATCACACTTGGGACAAAATGTCCATTTTGTTGCGGAAAGCTGGCACAAACGAATTATCTGACGGGAACAAACTGAGGCTGCCTTTCGACTACAGGATGAGCGATCGCGTTTCGGTGCGACAGCGCCAAGAGAATGCCCAGCATCGCAAAGGACGTTATCAACGACCAGCCACCGTGGCTCACGAAGGGAAGCGTGATCCCTGTCATGGGAAGCACGCGCAGCACGCCGCCCATGTTTACGAGTGCTTGAAATCCGATAAACGCAGTCAGACCCGCAGCCAACAGTTTTGTGAACATATCAGTAGCACCAATACTGATGGCCGAGCCGGCAAGCACGAGCACGCCGACAGCTATGAGTATTGCCAACCCGCCTCCTAAACCTGTCTCCTCTGCAAGCGCGGCGTAGATGAAATCCGAATCTGAAATCGGCACGGTCTCGGGGAAACCGAGTCCCAATCCTTGACCGATCACGCCGCCGTTGCTGACGCCAAACAGACCCTGCGATTGCTGAAGCACCTTGTCGGCCCACGCTTCCTCGTTTCTTTGCTTCGCTTCATGAGGATTGTTGGGATCAAGTGTGAGATTCTTTGCATGAAGATATCTCTGCAGATCGCGCTTCCACCACCAGGTATCCGGCGGCGGCGCTTCCCAGGTATGTCGCCATTGATAAAATCGGAAGTAGACACGACTCGGCAAACCGAAGCCGCTCGTGATTTTAGACGCCCCATAGAATATCCCGAACAGAACGGCCACGATTGTTACCGCGTAGACCAACTGTGTCTTGCTGCGGACCGCAATGACGTAGATCATCACATACACGCCAAAGAAGACCAGCATCTGTCCGAAGTCGGAGAGAGCGAAGAAGGGGAGCACCGGCATCGCAGCGATGATCGCGAACGGCAAGAAGTAGCGCCCGGGTGGCAACCCCCAGCGCGTGCGCCTGAGACGCCTATAGCTGTCCGCAAGCGTTCCTGCGAAGCTCAACAGAAAAATTACCTTCACGCCTTCCCATGGCGTAGTCTGGCCCAAGAACTTTCCTTCCTGACTGATCAACACCACGACGCCAAACGGCACCAGCGTGACGAGCCCGATGATCAACGTGTGACGTTGAAGCCAGAGCAGGAATTTATCGCTTTTGAAGAATCTAAAGGACAACAACATCGCCAGCAGGCCCGCTATCGGTATGTAGGTGTTCACCGAAGTCAGGATGTCCTTCATCGAGTATTCATTAACCGGAAGCCTCTCGATCGCGGGCGTTTTAGGGACAGCATTTGGCGAGCCGAACATTAGAGTCTTCTTTTGGTCGTCGTAAGCGGTGTCGACATTCAGCAACCTGACAGTTTGTGCCTTCGCTTCGCGGGCCTTCGCGCGCCCCGCGCCACGCCCTCCGTACTCGGGATCGGAGAAGAGCCGAAACTGCATCAACTGTCCAACGGTGAATAGAAAGATCGCTGCCGTAAGAATCAGCATCTCGCCCCGGTATCGCTGGGTTCGGACCAGCCAGAAGAATGCAGCCAGCACCGGCACGAACAGCGCCAGATCGCGAGCCGCCACGATCTTGCTCGGCTCATAGCCGCGAATCTCGCCAGCCCAAATAACCGCGACGTATGCTACCAGCGCCACGCCGAAGATGAGGACGTACATCAACAGGTGCAGCGACGGTCTGGTCCGCGTGAATCGGAGCTTAGAATTCTCCATTACGTTCTCTTACCGAGTAGCTTGGTCCTTGGCCGAACCCGCGTTCTGTAGGTATCCCAGCGCAGCCGCCTTCACCAATATCTTGGCCGCGATCGGCGCCGCAGCTCTTGCGCCCTGGCCTCCATTCTCAACCATCACCACAAACACGACCTGAGGATTATCGAAGGGCGCGAACCCGACAAACCACGAATCGGTCGAGCCAGTCGTTTGATAACGCTCGTGGCCCTGCTTGTCCACATAATCAATGACAGGCTTTCCCTGGCGATCGTAGACGTAAACATCGCGGTCGGCAGTGCCGGTCTTGCCCGCTGCCTCGATTTGTCCTCGAAGCGGCGCGAACGCGCCGGCGGCGGTTCCGCTCTCGACCACCGAACGCATAAGCGTTCGAAGGTGCGCCGCAGACTGAGCAGAGATGAACGGGCCGATTACTTTTCTCGGCGCGCCAATCTCGAAGGTCGGAGCGACAAACACACCGTCCGAGCTTGCAGCAGCCGCGGCGATCAAACCCATCGTCATCACCGTAAGGTCGTCGTAACCCTGCCCGAAGCTTTGAAGCGCCAGGTCGAAACCGGTGATCTTGCTCGAGAGGTTCATTCTCGGGTTGGGCGGCGCAAAGACGTAATCGAAGCGGTCCTTGTCGCCGTGAACAATCTCCCAGACATTGAGCCAGCGAGCGCTCTTCTCAGTCGGCGAGGTTTCAAATCGCAGCCTCTTCGCGTAGTTCGCCAGCCGCTCTTTGCCGATCTTCAATCCCAGCTGTGCGAAGTATTGATTACAAGAAACGCGAAACGCATCTGCGAGCCCGAGCGTGCCGTGCACCTCGCCGCCGAAGTCCTTGATCGCGCGGTCCGAGCCGGCCGGCGTGAAACCTTCCGCCCGGCACGTAAAGTGTTCGCCCGTGATCCCTGAATCGATCGCCGTCGCAGCGATGAACGTCTTGAACGTCGAGCCCGGGCGATAGTAAAACGCCGCGCCGCCAGTCACTAGCGTTCCCAGCGCGCGATTCACTAGCGGGCTGACCGGCTGAGTCGCGAAATCTTCGGCCTGTTCGCTGAGTCGCCGCCACGTCGCTTCGTCGTTGATCGCGCCTGGCTCGAAACTAGGCGTGGAAGCCATGGCCAGCACTTCGTTGTTTGGAAGCAAAAACACAACGGCTGAAGAGGGCTTGCCCGTCGACTGCAAAAGGCTGAACACCTCGCGTTGCAGCACCGAGTCGATCGAGACTTTTAAATCCTTCCCTACCGGACTAGGCGACGTTAGCTGGTTGTAAGTGCTCGTAGGTTGTGTGAGCCAATCACGGAACGCGGCTTCCATGCCTCCCGCACCAAAGATGAAATCCGAATAACCGGTCACGTGAACCGCCGCTGCCCCGAGCGGATACTCGCGCTTGATAACTCCCGCGTCCGAGCGGTAGCGGATGAGTGCGTTCTCGAGGTTGCCGCTGCGGTCGAGCACCCACCCTTTCAAACCGCTTTCAGCCAATCTGAGGTTGCGCGCGTCCAACCGCCTCGCCTTGCTGAATGCTGAATCCTTGTTTGAATCTGCCCAGAAGACCCAGTAGGAATGAAACGCGAATACGATGAGGACCATTGTCATGAAGACGACTCTCAACCCTCGAAGCCAGCGGTTTGTTTCCGCCGGCCCAAACTCGTCGATCTCCTCGGGGATCTTGTCCGCGATGACCGGTGGGTTGCGATGCCGCCACGCGGCCCACCCCAGCAGGAGCATAAGCAGAATCCCGCCAGAGACAAAAATCAGCGTGAGAATCGAAGAAGCCCACATGAAGCCAGCCCCTTGCAAAGACGTTTTAGCAGATATCCGACACGGTCAATTTGAGATCGCCCACTCGAATAGCATCGCCCGGATTCAGCTGGCGAGCCTCATCACGTCCCAACGGCTGCTCATTGACAAAAGTTCCGTTCGCGCTGCCCAGGTCTGCGATCATCACGACTCCACTCGCCCAAAGCGCGACCGAGCAATGCAGCCGCGAAACGCTCGCGTCGTCCAACCGCACGGCGTTCTCAACCGCTCGGCCTATGTAGGCTGGAGCGCCGTCAGGTTTTAACTCGACCACGTAGCCGCGCCCCTCGACAGTGGTGAAACGAACTGTCTTTGAATCTTCGACGCGCGGCGCGGGCGTGATAGGAGGGTCAGCTTTCTTCTGTTTGAGATCGCCGTCGAAAGTTGCTTTGACTGTCGTCGCCTTCGCAAAGAGGTCCTGACCGGCTTTTACTACCACCGGCCCCAGAGTGGTGTATCGGCGGTTATTGATGAACTCAAACGCGGAGGCGGTCAATTCCTTGCCGAGCGCGTCAAAATACTGCGGCGTCAGCTCCACGCTTTCTTCGTAGGTGAACAGCACGTCAATGTGATTTGGCGCGACTCTTCGAGTGCCTTGTTCGTCTCGCTTGAGCTCAGATTCTATTGTCTGCTCGATGCGCGACGCAAGGTTGCCGATGACTGCCGTGCTGAGCGCGCGTTGATCTCCGGAGCCGAGCTTGCTGTCCACCTTCGCACCGAGGCGTTCGAGGATTCGGCGCGCGAGTTTCTCGGCCATGTCGAGCGGGCTGTCTTTGGCGCCGGCCATCTTGATGAAAGTATAGCACTCGCGCGCGACCCGTCGCGATTCGCCGTGCTACAATGCGGAAGAGGTGCTAGAGAAATTGGCAGAGATAGAGCAACTCCCGATTTTCCCACTCGCCACGGTTCTGTTCCCCGGCGCGATCCTGCCGCTGCACATCTTCGAAGAGCGTTACAAGGAGATGATGCGTTACGCCATCGACAACGGCGGAGTCTTCGGACTGTCTTATCGAAGCGACGCGGCGATCGGTCGCGAGACTCCTCCCGAGATCGACAGCGTCGGCTGCGTCGCGAAGATCCAGGCAGTCGCCCGTCTGGACGAAGGCAAAATGAACATCATCTCCACTGGTGTGGTCCGCTACAGAGTGTTGCAATTGGTTCAATCGACACCGTTCGTGATTGCCAGAATCGAACCGCTAACCGATGATCTGGAGCCTGGTGACGATTTGAGCCGCATCTTCGAAGAGATTGGCGAAACGTGCGGGAAGTTCCTGGAAGCCGCGCTGGCGTTAGACGAGCCGAATGCCCCCGTTACCCAGGAGTTTCCCGAGGACCCCGAGGCGTTCTCGCTTATAGTGGCTTCAGCTTTGCCCATCGACAACGACGCTAAACAGGCTCTGCTCGAGATGACTTCGACAAGACTGCGGCTTATGCGGTTGAGAAAGTATGTGACCAGCGCGCTGGCCGACTACAGCGATCGGCTAAAGATTGTACAAAGAGCGAAAGGAAACGGCCGAAGCCGAACGAGCGGGGAATTGAGAATTCCAAATTGAAAGTTTCAGCCTTCAGCTCTTATTCTTTGCCTGATTGCTGACCCCGCGTCGGTAGTCGATAGGCCTCCACCGATGTCCGCGGTAGTCTCGCCCGCGCGCACTGATTCTTCAACCGCGCGCTCGATTTCCACCGCCGCTTCTTTGAATCCAAGATAATCGAGCATCATCGACGCGCTCAAGATAGCGGCTATCGGGTTCGATACATTCTTTCCCGCAAACTGAGGAGCGCTTCCGTGCACGGGCTCGAACAGCGAGACCTGGCCGGGATTGATGTTACCCGAAGCCGCCATCCCAAGCCCGCCCTGCAAAGCCGCGCCCAGATCCGTTATGATGTCGCCAAACAGATTGTTCGTTACGATCACATCGAATCGCCCCGGGTCGAGAACCATCCACATCGCCAGCACATCGATGTACAAATGATTAGCTTCGATCCCAGGATAGCCGGCCGCGACTTCTTTGAATGTTCGTTGCCAGAGGTCGTGCCCGTATGTCAGCACGTTCGACTTGTCGGTCATCGTGACTCGCTTGCGCCCGTGCGCGCGCGCGTACTCGAATGCGGCGGTGATAATCCGTTCAACGCCTTTTCGCGTGTGAACCTCTTCCTGGATCGCGATCTCGCCAGTGGTTCCTTTCTTGAAGTTGCCTCCCATGAAGACGTACATGCCTTCGGTGTTCTCGCGAAACACAACGAAATCTATGTCGGCCGGGCCGCGACCTTTGAGAGGACAGAGCCGCTCGTCGATCAGCTTTATCGGTCGCAGATTGATGTACAGATCGAGGCCGAACCTCATTGCGAGCAAGATGTCCGCGGCGTGTTTGTTATCAGGCACGCGAGGATCGCCAAAAGCTCCCGAGAGGATCGCGTCGTACTCGGCAGCTAACATCTTCAACGCCCCTTCCGGAAGCGTTACGCCGGTTGAGAGATATTTTTCTGCTCCCCAATCGAACCAATCAATCGAGAATTCAAGGTCAAAGACTTCTCCTGCCAGCTCAACCGTGCGAACGGCTTCGGATATCACTTCGGGTCCGATGCCGTCGCCGGGAATGACCGCGATTCGCTTCAAGGAATTCTCCTCACGCGCAGTTCGTAGTACGGCATTTATGCGGAAGTTTGTAGGGCTATCCCGCTCGAATTTACGAACTTCCGAATAAATGCGGTACTACGAAACGCTCGGTTTTGCGGATGTGTGGGGCTCGGCATCAAGATGTTTGAATATCTCCGGAAGCGCTCGAATAACGACGTCGGCGACGATCTTGATGCTCTCGCCGCTTATCTTGTCGAGCGTGTCGAGGTTCGTGTGCCAGTACGAATGGCCCGGCCCGTAATTGAAGTCGATCAGGTCGACTACCGGGACCCCCGCGTCCCTGAAGGGCAAGTGATCGTCCGAAATATACTGCTCGGCTTCGAGAAAGTTCTTCTGATAACCGAGCGCGCGGGCCGATCTCCATATCGCGTCAACCATCCAGGGCGTTGATTCGCCCTCGCGCTTGATGTCGAGATCCTTGTCGCCGATCATATCAAACAATACCAGCGCCCTGACCAGGTTCAACGACCCTTCGGACTTAAGCTTCGACGCGAGATGCCGGCTGCCGTAGGTGTTGTCCATTCCGCCCATGGCGCTCCAGTCAACAACCGCTTCCTCGCCGTCGAAGAACACGAACCACAACGTATATTCAGGCTTGGTCTTCGACAGCGCGCGTGCAGTTTCGAGCACGGCTGCTGCGCTCGAGCCACCGTCGTTAGCTCCAACAAAGCCCGGCTGCAGCTTGGTGTCATAATGTCCGGTTATCAACACTACATCAGGCTTTTCACCGCGCAACTCCGCGATAATGTTCTTCATCGGAATCGTTCCGCGAGGCGTTTTGGCGTCAAAGTTATCCTCAGTGATTTTGAGTCCGTAGCTTTTCAGCTCGCTCTCGATGTACTGCTGGGCTTTCTTAATCGCTTCGGAACCCGACGGGTGTGGGCCGAGCGCTACCAGCTTCTTAACGTGGTCATAGGCCCGAGCGGCGCTGAACTCGCCATCTTTGCCCGCAGCGTCACTGTCGGCAGACTGCCTGCTACAACTTGCCAAGAGAAGAATTGCGATGGAGAAGGCTGCGAGTGATCTTGTCTTCGGGCGGCGGATGTTGGACATCGGCAGGCTCCAGTCACCGAAAGAGGATTGTCAGACGAATTTTATCTGCGCGATGTTCTTCGGAAGCCTGTCGTCAGCGTCTGCCAAGCCAGCCGAGCGGATGCCTATTCGGTGCTCGGCGGCGAGTTGTTCGAGCGTAACCCGCTCGCTTTTGATGTAACTCACATCGCGCAAGTTAATCACTGTAATCTCAGTGCAGATGCCGGGATTCTGGCGGGAGGACAAGCTAATGGTGGCGTACTTGGTTTCCGAGGAGATCGCGCGCGTATCGACCGGGTCGGTCATCACGTGCTCGACCGTCTCGCCG
>DATFWM010000359.1:0-2957 GCA_035259295.1 Blastocatellia bacterium
AGGCTGGGTTTGAACGATCCACCCACTGCCGTGGGTGGGATTGCGCGAAAAGCTGACGCGCACCCCGGGCTACTCGTCACCGTGATACTTCTCTGGTTTGGTGATTATATTGGTCAGAGGCGCGGAGGAGCACGGCACGCCAGTTTGCCCCTCCTCTCCTTTGCTCAGCGTCACCGGACGGTTGGCCTGTCAGGGAGTTGATGGCATATCCTTGTTGAGTCCGCGGAGGCTTTTATGAAACAAGGGTCAAGCGTTTTGTGTTGCCTCGTTCTTCTGGGCACTTCCTCACCATACGCATTCGCACCACAACCCACTCAACAAACGAAGCCTCCCGCAACACAACCACCTCGCCGAAGCATGCGCGAGATAGTGAACATGCCCGTCGTGTACCGCGTTCCCGGAATGGACAAAGTCACGGTCAAATCCGATTTGAAATACACGACCGCCAGCGATCCGAATCTGCTGATGGACGCTTACATTCCGCCAGGACTCGGAAAGAACGAGCGACGGCCTGCGGTTGTCTTCATACACGGAGGCGCGACATCTGCATTCAGGCCGAAGGATTGGGGAATCTACAAATCGTGGGGAAGGCTGGTAGCAGCGTCAGGCATGATAGGCGTTACCTTCACGCACCGGCTCGGTTATCCGAAACCGCTGCTCGCACAAGCGGCAAGCGATGTGAGCGCGGCGATCAGCTACGTCCGTGCTAATGCTGATTCGTTGAACATTGATAAGGATCGCCTTTGCCTGGCAGCGTATTCTGCTGGCGGTCCGATGCTAAGCATCGCGATGCGAGACAAGCCTGAATACATTCGCTGCCTTGTAGCTTTCTACGCCTTTCTCGACATTCAGCAGTCTGAGCCGCATCGCGCAAATGAGCCGCCGGAGATGTTAAAGAGCTTCTCGCCGATTACGTATCTCGCAGCCGACGCGGCTAAACTTCCGCCGATGTTCATCGCCCGCGCGGGTTTGGACGAAGTGCCTACCATGAACGATTCGATTGACCGTTTCATCCGCGAGGCTCTCTCCAGGAACGCTTCGATAATCGTCGCTAACCACCCCCACGGAGTCCATGGGTTTGATAATCAAACAGACGACGAAAGATCTCGCGAGATCATCCGAAGCGCGATCGAGTTTATGAAGGCCCATTTGGTAGTGCCAGAGGCAAAGTAAGGTGACTGAATGAAGGACTCATCCACTTCGGGCCAAGTGGTGACAATCAACGATATCGAGATGTATTACGAGCTTCGCGGGGAAGGCGAGCCGCTGGTGCTGCTGCACGGCGGCGGTGGCGCCGGCCCTAATTGGGAACTCATCTTCAAAGAGCCGCCTGACGGATACCGCCTGATCATACCGGACCTGCGCGGCCACGGCAGATCAACTAACCCATCGATGACGTTTACAATTCGACAATGCGCGCTTGACGTGTTTGCATTGCTCGACCAACTCGGCATCGATCGATTCAAGGCGATAGGCTTGAGCTTGGGCGCGAAGACACTTCTTCACATAGCCACGCAACAGCCCACTCGTGTCGAGGCGATGGTGCTCGTCAGCGCAACGCCTTACTTTCCAGAGCAGGCGCGCGCGCTGATGCGTCAACTAGCAACGCAAGAACACAGCGAAGCCGAGTGGCAACAGATGCGTCAATGGCATAAGCACGGCGACGAGCAAATCCGCGCGATATGGAATCAGATGAGCGCGCTTAAGGACAGTTACGATGACATGAATTTCACTCCGCCTTTTCTCTCGATTATCACGGCTCGGACTCTGATTGTGCACGGCGATCGAGACCCGTTGTATCCGGTCGAGCTTGCGACGGAGATGTACGCTGCAATCCCTAACTCATATCTCTGGATCGTTCCGAACGGCGGGCACGGTCCAGTCTTCGGCGAGTTAACTCAGTATTTCGTCGAAAAGTCCCTGGCATTCCTGCGCGATGAATCGGGGAGTCAGGGAACCTAACCTTCATCCCAAAACCGCTCGCTCAAATACTTATCTCCCCCATCGGGAAATACCGTCGCGATCACGCCTGACTCTATGTTCGTCGCAACCTTCAGCGCGCACGCGAGCGCCGCGCCTGACGATACGCCGACCAGCAACCCCTCCCGCTTGCCGAGCAAGCGTGTATATTCGTGCGCCGCCTCGGTGCTGATCTCATAATCCGCATCAGCAATGCTCGGATCGTAGATGCCGGGCACAATCGCCGTAGCCATATGCTTCAAGCCTTCGAGGCCGTGAAATGGCGAATCGGGCTGAAACGATATTGTCTTGATCTGGCGATTCAATTCTTTTAATCGCCGCGCCGTGCCGACGAACGTTCCGCTGGTCCCCAGGCCGGCAACGAAGTGCGTGATCCGACCGCCGGTCTGCTCCCAGATCTCGAGCGCGGTGGTCTCGTAATGAGCCTTCCAGTTGGCAGAGTTGCTGTATTGGTCGGGATAGAAGTAAAGATCGGGACTCTCAGCGTACAGCTGCCGAGCTTTTCGAATCGCGCCGTCCGAACCTTCGAGGGGGTTGGTCAACACAAGCTCCGCGCCGTAGCTTCTCAAAATCCGTTTTCGCTCTTCGCTCGCGTTTTGAGGCAGCGCGAGTTTTACCTTGTAACCACGCGCCGCCCCGATCCAAGCATAAGCGATGCCGGTGTTGCCCGAGGTCGCATCAAGAATGATCTTCTCGGAAGTGAGGCTTCCGGAGCGCTCGCCGTCCAGAATCATATTGAGCGCGGGGCGATCTTTCACCGAACCGCCCGGGTTAAACCATTCAGCCTTGGCGTAGATCTCGACTTTGCTTGACGTGACGATGTTCCGAAGCCGAAGCAGAGGGGTGTTGCCGACAAGCTCCCACGCTTCCATCGGCGAGTGCGCTCGATTGAGAATCGCTTCGGTTGTTTCGCTAGTGGCCCTCGAATCCATACAATGGATTCGAGGATAGCACTGTGATTTGTTGAACTCAAACTT
>DATFWM010000360.1:0-5409 GCA_035259295.1 Blastocatellia bacterium
TACCAGAACGTGCCCGTGTGCGACGAGTTGACGCGCCTGCGCCCGCGACGTAGCATAGCCCAGCCGATAGACGACATTGTCCAACCGCCGCTCGAGCAATGAAAGCAGGTTCTCACCGGTGACCCCCTTCATTCGCATGGCTCGCTCGAAGTAAAGTCGGAACTGCCGTTCGAGCATGCCGTATATGCGTTTGACCTTTTGTTTCTCGCGGAGTTGCTCGCCGTAGCCGATAAGCTTGGCCCGGCGAATGTTGCGACCGTGCTGGCCTGGCGGCTGAGTGCCGCGCTTCTCGATCGGGCAGCTAGGTTTGTAACATCGCTCGCCCTTCAAGAAAAGTTTCATTCCCTCCCGGCGGCACAATCGGCACACCGGGCCACGATATCTTGCCAAGTTCTATTTCCTCCGTCTACTTTCCGTGGCTTCTGCATCTCAAATCTCGAATTAGAGATCTGAGATACTCCTGAATTTCAAATCTGAAATCTTGAGACTTGAAATTCAACCAACGGTTCAGCAAAAGTTTACAGGCGGAAGACCGTCCCGCCCTTCATCCTTTAAGACGCCGGCGAGGTCAGTCGCCTGCGTCTGAAGCTTTGGTCAAACCCTACGACGCTTTGGCGGACGACACCCATTGTGTGGAATCGGGGTTACGTCGCGAATCGTTCGAATCTCAATCCCGGCCGTTTGAATTGCACGAACAGCTGACTCGCGTCCAGAGCCGGGGCCCTTAACCCTCACCTCGCAGGATTGCATTCCGAGTTCTCGCGCCGCTTGAGCTGCTCGCAGCGCCGCTTGCTGCGCAGCGAACGGCGTTCCTTTTCGCGAGCCGTGAAAACCAAGCGCTCCTGCTGACGACTGACTGACGAGATTGCCCTCGAGATCAGTAATCGCCACCAGCGTGTTGTTGAAGCTCGCTTGGATGTGAACGATGCCTTGCGGCACAAGTCGCCGCTCCTTGCGCTTGAAAGTCTTTTTCTTACCGGCCTTTGCTTGAGCTTTTGCCATACACCTCGTGATGCGTGACTCGTGATCCGTGATCCGTGACATATCTGGTCACGTCTCACGCATCACGTATCACCTGCTATTTCTTTCCGGGCGCCTTCTTCTTGGCCACGGTCATTCTTCGCGGTCCCTTCCGAGTGCGCGCATTTGTATGGGTGCGCTGACCTCGAACCGGCAATCCGCGACGGTGACGCAAGCCGCGATAGCAACCGATGTCCATCAATCGCTTGATGTCCATCTGGACCTGCTTGCGCAGGTCGCCTTCCACTCCGCCTTGCTGATCGATGACCGTACGAATGCGATTTACTTCTTCCTCGCTTAAGTCGCGGACCCGCTTATCAACGTCGACGCCTGCTTCGCCCAGAATCTTGTTTGACCGAGAGCGGCCGATTCCGAAAATATACGTCAGACCGATCTCGGCTCGTCTATTTGCCGGCAGGTCCACACCTGCAATGCGTGCCATTCTTCCTCCGTGCTTAACCTTGCCGCTGCTTGTGCTTCGGGTTAGTGCAGATCACCCTGACCACGCCTCTGCGGTGAATAATCTTGCAATTGTCACACATTTTCTTTACCGATGCCCTGACCTTCATTTCGTTCTTCCTTCACGTGACGCGGTCGCTCTGGCGCGAAAATGCCGCGGATGACAAACTGTGATTCTACCATTTGTCGTCGTAAATCGGCAACCTCCTCCGTCCCGTGCGATCTTCACAGTGGCTGCCCGTTGTCCAACATCGTAAGAATTTGAGGTCCATCCCGCGTAATTGCGACCGTATGCTCGAAATGCGCTGAAGGCTGCCCGTCCATCGTTATCACGGTCCAACCGTCCGACAGCACTTTTACGTCTTCGTGTCCGAGGTTGATCATCGGTTCAATCGCGATGACCAATCCTTCGCGCAACACCGGGCCGGTCCCGCGCTTGCCGTAATTGGGAACCTGCGGTTCTTCGTGCATCGCGCGCCCTATGCCGTGACCGCAATAATTCTTTACGATTCCATAGCCCATAGGCTCGACGCACGACTGCACCGCGTTGCATACATCACCGAGCCTGTTACCGACTCGGCATTTGTCAATCGCCTCAAACAGAGAACGCTGAGTGACCTCAAGGAGCCGCTTAACTGCGTCGCTGACCTTCCCGACCGGAAGAGTCACGGCGGCATCGCCGACGTATCCCATGTAAGTCGCGCCGCAGTCGATGCCTACGATATCGCCCTCGCGAAGCTTGCGTTTGCTTGGTATGCCATGAACGACTTCGTCGTTTATTGACGCGCAGATCGAGCGCGGAAAGCCGTTATAACCTTTGAACGTCGGGTATGCGCCCGCTCCGACAATCATCCGTTCCGCTTCGTAGTCCAGATCGAGCGTCGTTGTGCCGGGCTGCACCATCTCAGACAATCGCTTCAGGACGTGCGCGACGATTATGCCAGCCGTGCGCATTCTCTCAATTTCCTGCTTGGACTTGCGAATTATCATGCAAAAATGAATTGCGCGCGCGATTCAACTCTCGAAGATCGCGGTTATTCGGCGGAAGACTTCTTCCGGCGTGCCAGCTCCGTCGACCGAATGGAGACGACCGCTCTGCGCGTAATAATCGACGAGCGGTCGAGTTTTCTCATCATAAAGCGCCAGCCGCTGAGCGATCGCCTCTTCATTATCATCTGACCTGGTGAACAGCGGTTGCCCATCCAAATCGCAAACGCCTTCCTTCTTGCTCGGTTTGAAATATATGTTGTATATCGCGCCGCAAGCACTGCAGGTCCTTCGCCCCGACAGCCGCTTGATGAGCGTCTCGCGCGGAGCCTCTATATTGATAACGGTAATCCGGTGCCCAAGACTTTCGGCGCTGGACTCCAGCAGCCATGCTTGTGGAAGCGTTCTGGGAAAGCCATCCAAAATGCAACCGCGCTCACAATCTCCGCGGCTGAGCCGCGACTTCACAATCTCGGCCAGAATCTCATCAGATACGAGCTGCCCCGCAGCCTGGACCTCGCGAACATGCAGCCCGAGCGGCGTCGAGCCTTGCGCCATTTCCCGCAAGATGTCTCCTGTTGCGATCTGCGGAAGTCCAAATCTTTCGGCGAGCATCTGCGCCTGAGTGCCTTTGCCCGCGCCCTGCGGACCCATCAAGACGATGATGTCAGCCATATCAGTTAATAGCTGCGGCGTCCGCGCAGGCGCCGGCCTCGCGGGCCGAGGAACCCATCGTAATGGCGCATGATCAGCTGAGACTCCACCTGATTCATCGTGTCCATCGCGACGCCAATCACGATCAGCAAGCTGGTCCCGCCGAAATAGAAGTTGACGCCGATTCCAGTAGTCAGCCACGATGTCAACGGGTTAGACCGCAGCAAATTGTCAATAGACTGGCCAATCCACGGTATGTATTGAAACTGAAAGCCCGAAAGCAAAAGCTGTGGCAACAGCGCAACTACCGCAAGATAGATCGCTCCGACCGTCGTCAGTCGCGTGAGTATCTCATTCAAGTGATCCGCCGTGCGTTTGCCGGGCCTGATCCCCGGAATAAATGCGCCATTCTTGCGCAGGTTGTTCGCAACTTCGTCCGTGTTGAAAATGATCGAGACGTAAAAGAACGTGAAAAAGATTATCGCGGATGAATAGATGAGATAGTGAAGCGGATGCCCTTGCCCGCCCATTTCAACCGCAATCCTCGACAGCCAGGATCGCCATCCCGTCTGCGTCGGATCAGTGCCGACAAAGCCGAGAATCGTCTGAGGGAAGGCCAAGATCGATGAGGCGAAGATCACCGGAATCACACCGCCCATATTGACCTTCAGCGGCATGTGAGTCTGTTGCTGAGGTATCGACTGACGCCCCACCATCCGTCGCGCGTGATTGATCGGAACTTTGCGGAAGCCGCGCTCGACGAAAACGATCCCGGCGATCACCAGCACCATCGCCAGCATTATCGCAAGCACGCCCAGCGCTTTGCCCGTTCCGCCCTCAGTCAGCTTCTCGTACATCGTCGAAGCTGCCGACGGGAGTCTGAGTACGATTCCCGCGAAGATTATCAAGCTTATTCCGTTGCCCACTCCGCGTTCAGTTATTTGCTCGCCGAGCCACATGATGAACGTCGTCCCGGTTGCAAGAGTCAGCATTGTCATTGCGATGAAACTGACGCCGGGATTTCGCACGAGGGATCCGCTGGCGGTTTGCTGATTCTGCAGCCAATACGCGATTCCGAACGACTGCACCGCGCAAAGTACAACGGTCAAGTAGCGCGTGTATTGGGTGATCTTTCTTCGACCAAGCTCGCCTTCCTCTTGAAGAGCTTTCAGCTTGGCGCTGACGACCGTCATCAACTGGAGGATGATCGAGGCAGTGATATAAGGAGTAATACTAAGCGCGAAGATCGAGACAACTTTGAAGTTTCCACCCGAGAACAAATCCATCACGCCCGCCAGACTCCGCTGCAGATCGCCTGTGTTCCACAGTGCAGCCAGGGCGTCGGGGTCGATCCCGGGCGTCCGCACGTGCGAGCCTATGCGGTAGACCGCGAGCATCGCCAGCGTGAAGAACACGCGCTTGCGCAGGTCGGGCACCGCGAAGATGTTGCGTATGCTGTTGATGAAGTTCTCGATCATGATGCTTTACCTATTCGGCTTTCGCCGCTGCTACAACGTTGGCCGCGCCACCCGCCGCTTCGATCTTCCCTCGGGCAGCTTCGCTAAAACGGTGGGCACTGATAGTGAGCGCCTTTGTCAGATTGCCCTTCCCTAACACCACAACTCCCGCGTATCGGTTCAGCTTACTCCGCTTGATGATACCACGCTCAGCCAAGAGCTCCGGGGTGATGTTGTCTTTAGCCTCGAAACGCTTATCCAAATCACCGAGATTGACTTCGATCCATTCCTTTTTGAAGATGTTGGTGAAGCCGCGCTTGGGCAACCTTCGTTGGAGCGGCATCTGACCACCTTCAAATCCCGGTCGACCGGAATAACCTGAGCGAGATTTCTGACCTTTGTGGCCGCGAGTCGCGGTCTTACCGTGACCCGAGCCCGGCCCGCGACCCACGCGTTTCTTGTTCCTGTTTGAGCCCTTTGGCGCCCCGATGTTGTGTATTCCTAATGCCATTTGCTCGCCCGCCTTCACTCTTCAATCTTCGATCTGCAACTTTCAATTCTCAATGGTAGAACGTTCTTCTCTATTCAACGATCCGCAGCAGATGCGGTACCTTCTTAACCATGCCACGCATCGAGGCCGTGTCAGGCCTCTCGACCACCTGATTCAGCTTCGTGAACCCAAGGCTGCGCACAACCTCTTTATGCGCCCTCGGAGTCGCAATTGTCGATCGGTACCACTGAATCCTTATTTTCGATGTGCGTTCGCTGGTTTTGCTTTTGGCTCTTGGCATCTCAAATCCCTTCCGGTTCTGCGAGTACGTTTTTGCTCTTA
>DATFWM010000361.1:0-2372 GCA_035259295.1 Blastocatellia bacterium
CGTACAGTTGCATGATTCGTTTCAACTCCGGGCTCGCGCTTCGAGCCGATTTATCCTGAGGAGAGGATTCAGCAAGCTTTGTTCGAGCGCGTTTGAGCGCCGCCTTGACGCCGCCAACAGTGGAATCGACCAGTTCCGCAATTTCTTCCAGTGAATAGTCGAATACATCCTTTAGAAGAAAACACGCGCGCTCTTTGGGAGGCAGCGTCAGAACAAGGTGTTCGACAGCCTTTCCGGTTCCTAAAGCCGGTTCGGCTGACGCCGTATCTTCTGGGACAGCGGCGGCCACCTCGGCTGCGTCTCGCACTGCCCTGCGCCGCAGGAAGTCGATGCAGCGATTGTGGGCGATCCGAAACAGCCACGGCTTCATAGGACGGCTCTCGTCGAACTTGTCCAGCTTCCGATAGGCCTCAAACAAGGTCTCCTGCACAACGTCTTCGCCGTCCATTACCGAACCGGTCATGCGGGCGCAGTAGCGGTGCAAGCTGGGGCGAAGCGTGGCGATGGTCTCGAGGAAAGCCAGGTAGCGGGCTTCGACGGGGCCGTCGCGATCAATGTACGGAGTGTTATCCTTGCTGTCCATTACGCCTCGATCCTCTTTCGAAATACGCTACGCCTTGAGCAACTCAACTCCCGTTTCGCCGCGGATACCGAACGCCGTAGCGCTCTCGTACTTGGGATCGGTGAGCAGCGTCACGACGTGCTCACCGAAATCGCGAGGGCTCAGCGGTTTGCCGAATCCGGCCAAGAACGCTTCGGCGCTCACGCCTTTCCGGCGCGCGTAGGCTTCGGCAGCGGCGCGGCCCAGTTCGGTCGCGCCGATGATTTGCCGTACAAGCAGCGCCTGAAATCGAATGCCGAGGTTGAGATCGCTTGCCACACCGTTCGCGTAGCCGGCCATCATCCATATCATACGCTTTGCGCCCGCGTAACCGCCAGACAGCGGTGAGCCTTCGATCGCGGCGCCGCTGGACGACATCAGCACGCGACTGCCTCGCTCGAGTGGAAGACGGAGGGCGCCTTGGATCCAGTTAAACGTCGACCTGACGTCGGTATTCCAGTTCTTACTGAACGATTCCCACGTCTGCTCGTGCAGCGGCGCCATCGTCGGCGTAGCGCCGGCGTTGAGCACGAGCACCGATGGACGCGCCTCCCGAAGCGCGGATTCGGCGATCCTCGGATCGGTGGCATCGCCGATAATGATCGAGACACCGAGTCGAACCTTGAGATCGTTGAGGCGAGCGGAATCGCGTGCGATGACGGTGACGTTGGCGTGACGCGCAACGAGCGCTTCGACCACCCCGAGACCGAGCCCGCGGCTGCCACCGGTGATGAGAACACGTTGCTGTTCGAGTGTTTGCATGACTGCTCCGTTCTGTTGCTTTTTCATAGGCTACGCGACATCCACGAAGCCTTCGCCCCTGGGCTGCGCCATCATCTGTTTGGCGACGGCCGCGAACTCATTTTGATCCGAAGCCCTTGATTACAGAGAAGCCTTTTCCCCATCTACTTTTTCTTTCAGATTGGGCTTCCCTTCACCTGTAGTAATCAAGCTCCGTAAGCTGCCGTTTATATAAGAACCCCATGCGTTTGAGCAGACATCGAAGCACTCATATTCGGGAACCAAACCCATGTGAGCGAAGCGGACCTCCGTTTTATTACCCTTTCTGGAGATTTCAAAACTGATTTCCGTGCCCTTCCACTCGCTCTTGTCTTTAGTGAAATTGAAATAGTTGTCCAAAACACGCCAGACGACTTTTTTGTCGGGGATGAATTCGGTTATTTTGATCTTGCAACGATGGACGTCTTTGTAATGGTAGGTAAACTCATCGCCGAGTTTGTCGTTACTACCCTCGATTTCTTCTGACCACCACCCACGAACATGATTGATGGCCTTGAAGACTTCTTCTGGGGTCTGGTCTACCGAAAAGGTGGTGGTGAAATTTTGATTTGTCATGATCGTCCCTCTAAGCGAATGCGTCTGGCTGATCTTTGCCTGTGGTGATCAGCTTGCGCAAATTGCCGTTAATGAGCGTGCCCCATGCGCTCGAGCAGCTGCCGTAGCATTCATATCAGGGTACCAGGCCTACGTGAGTAAAACGGACCTCCGTTTTGCCCGCCTTCTCAGAGATATCAAAAACAATGTCCGTGCCACTCCACTCGCTTTTGGCCTTCACGAAATTAAGGTCGCTGTCTAACACGCGCCAAACGACCCTTTTGCCAGGAACAAATTCTGTGACCTTTTGCTCGGAACGGTGAACATCTTTGTAACGATAAGTGAACTCGGCGCCCAGTTTGTCGGTGTTGCCATTGATTTCTCCTGACCACCATCCACGAACGTTGTTAATGGCAGCGAAGACCTCTTCTGGAGA
>DATFWM010000362.1:0-6346 GCA_035259295.1 Blastocatellia bacterium
CGAAGAAAGTTGCGAGCCAAAGCCGGGGTGCGCGGCGTGCGGACCAGTCTGACCCATGTTGCTCGTGCTGAGCATGATCAAATCGGAATTGTGTTCGCGCAATGTCTCGTACCCTAGCCCGAGTCGCTCGATCACTCCTGGTCGCATGTTTTCAATCACAACGTCTGCCCACTCCACTAATCGACACGCCAGCTTGACGCCTTCGGGATGTTTGAGGTCTAGCGTCACGCCATACTTTGAATCGTTGAAGAAAGCAAAACAGCCCGAGCGATTCACTCCAGCTTTTCCGCCTTTGAAGGGCGGATACTGTAGTCTGAAGCCGTCGGGGTGCTGTGCCGATTCAACGTGAACAACCTGGGCGCCGAAGTTCGCCAGGTACTTACCGATGCAAGGCCCGGCTGCGTATCCGCCGAACTCGACGACCTTGACTTGTTCGAGAGCGTCCTTCATTCGACCAACTTCCCCCCGGTCGCCATCACCCCGTGCCATCGATTAGTGATGTCGATGTGAATATCGAACTGATCCAGAACTCGCATAACGATGTGATTGATGATGTCGTCGATGGTTTGAGGATGATTGTAAAAAGCGGGCATAGGCGGCGTGATCACAACTCCCATTCGTGAGAGCTTCAACATATTCTCGAGATGGATGTCGTTGAACGGCGCTTCGCGAACGACCAATGCGAGTTTGCGGCGCTCCTTCAAGACCACATCCGCGGCGCGGTGAATCAGATTGTCGCCCTGACCCTGGGCAATCGCGGCAAGCGTCCGCATGCTGCAAGGAGCCACCACCATACCGCGAGTCACAAACGAACCGCTCGAAATAGCCGCGCCCTGGTCTCCGCTGTTATAAAAACAACTCGCCATTTGTTGAACTTCTTCGATCGAATACGGTGTCTCATGCAGCAGCGTGCGCGCGGCCCACTTGCTCATCACCAGGTGCGTTTCGATGCCCGTGCCCTGAAGCATCTGAAGCAGCCGCACGCCGAAGATTGTGCCGGTTGCTCCGGTTATTCCGACGATCAGTCTTTCACTCGTTTCGTTCATCACTAATCAAGCAGCTCCTTCAGCACAACTCGCGCTTCGGCAATTCGCATCGCGAGGTTTGGATCTCTGTAAGTCGGAGGTGCGGCGACGTACGCGCCCCGCTCAAGCTGTTCATCGACGTGGTCCGTCAGAACTTGCTCCACTTTCAGATTGAGCTTCGATACGTGAGGCGAAGAATCCATATCGCGCTGAAGCTCTTCGACTGTGCCCTTGATGTAATACGCGACGCGCTCGTCGATGATCATCATCGCAAGCTTGCCGTTGCGCCGCATGTTTCGCGTGGTGCTGCTATCTTTGTACGGCGCAAGCCTGATGTTGCTTTGATCCTTCGCGACAACCTCCAGGCAGCTGAGCATCGCCGGATGCGGCCAACCGTTTTCATCGACCGTGCAGATCATGATGATCTTCCCCGCGTTTGCTTCCAGATCCGTCAGCCAGCGAAAAAGTTCATCTGGCAGTTCCGCGCCCACCAGCTTCGACATAGCAGGCTCACTTCGATGATTCTTCTACAAACAGGATGCCGCCGCGGTCATCGTGAAAATCGTGACGATGATGATTGCGAACGGCACCCATTGGCTTGGCTGTTCCGCCGGCTTTTTTCAGCTCGCGCTCGAATAGTTTCCTGATCCCGGGGTCTTCCTCGTTAGCTTCAATCTGCTCGACTTGAAGCGGAATTCCCAACCGCTTCGGGAAGTCGCCCTCGGTCATCGCGAAGTAACGCGCCTTCGTGTCGCCGGTGTTGAAGTGCTGGTGATACCAAAAGTACGGAGGCGATACGAGTGAACCGGCTTTCCAATCAACCTTGACTGCATCGGCCTCGAGATTGTCTTTGCCAGCCAGCGAAAAGCCTTTTCCGTTGAGTGTGAGGATGATCGCCTCGTAAGGATGGCGGTGACCGAGCTTGTAACCGCCAACTTCGAACTCCGACATATGAGGCTCGAGAATGGTGTTTCCCGCCATCTCCCAAAAGATGCTGGCGTTCTCGCCGCCGCGCTCTGGCCACGGGACAACTTCGGATGTTCGGATGTCGCGAACGAAATTCGTCTTATCCCATCGCTTTCGCACACGCGCGGTCGAGGCAAAATAGTCGGGCTCATTGTTGTATCGGTCCTTGAACTCGAAACTCAGACTGTTGATCAGATCCATGTTTCCGAAGACCTGCAGCATAAACGGAAACGTCGTGATCGCAAGCAGTCTCGCGGGACGGGACGAATCGAAATTGAAGTGCCGGTAGGTCACGTTGACCGGGGCGGCGAACAGGCTGCCCTCGCCCCACTCGACTTTGTTCTTGCGCGCACCGGACCCGAACATAGTGTATCCGTGGCCGCGAAGACCGATCAGAATCTGCTCATAAAAATGCTGTCGAGGCTCGAGCGCCTTGCCTGCGGGGATCTCGTAGATCACAGCGTCCATATGCACGTTGCCGGTAAAGTTTATGTACAACCCTCGACCACCGATCTCCGGCCACGGCTTCGTTTCCTGAGTTACGACATCGTAGACCGAGTACGGATCGTCGATCTTCGGGATCTTCGTTGTCTTCGTCCATTGACGATAGAAGTTCCGCTCGATCCGCCCCCCACCGCCGATGTTGGCGGGACTGTAAACCACATCATCAGAGTTAACGGGCTTTTGTTTTTGCTTCGTCTCCTGCGCCTTCGTTAAGTGCGAGCCGCCAAGAAGCGGCAGCGCGAAACCGGCCGCGGAAGCCCGTTCCAGGAATTTCCGCCGCGACACCGTGCCGTTAAATAAGTCGTCCAGAAGTTCTTTCATCGTCCCTCTCCCTTCCTCGATGGCATTCGCATTTCGATGCCCGACTTCTTCAGTTCTGTCGCATAGATCTCTCGGATCGCTGGATCTTCATCGACGTATTCGATCAAGTTCCCGCCTTTTCGCGTGCTTGTCTTGCCGAGCCGGTGAGTTCGTCCACCCCCGCCAAGAGCGCGAGTGAACCATTTGCCGTCGCCACCCCAGGTTGGCGCGATGTACCGCGCTGGCTCGGCTCTGGTGTTGAAATGCTGATGGAACCAGCCATCGGGCGGAACGAACAAGCTCCCTTCGACCCAATCAATTCGCTTCTGAGTGGCTGCGGGCGCCTCCGAGTATTTCAACGAGCCTTTCCACATAAGCGTGTAGCCGTGCCCGTTGAGCACGACCACGTGAGACCCCGGACCGTGACGATGCGCCTTTTTGTAAGTTCCAACTTCAAACTCAGAGATGTGAGCTTGCATGCTGTTGTCTGAGAACTGAAGTTCGATGCGCGAATTGCCCGAGCCGCGTTCCCGACTCTCAAAGAGCTTAAGCGTTCGAACGTCGGGAACGAATCCGCCGTCCCACGTGTCAACGCCTCCGGCCATCTCGCTAGTTTCCGGGTTGGTCTCTTTGTGGTGAAGCTTGTCTCTGCCCGCAGAGAAGAAATCAGTTTCGCCGTTGTACCGATCTCGAAACACATAGTCATTGTTGAAAACGAAATCGAGATTATGAAACAGATCGATGATGACCGGCGCATTCGTCATTGCGAGAAAGCGAGCTGTCGCGTTGCTGCGATTGAAATGCTGACGCCAGACGTTCAGCGGAGGAGACAAAACAGTTCCAGCTTTCCACTTTACTGATTGCCTGCGACCGCCGGGAGTCCAAATCACGCTCTCGCCTTCGCCGCTCAAGATGTATATCACCTCTTCAAACAGGTAACGCTGGGGAGTCGTGCTGGCGCCCGTTGCGATCTCGCAGACGTAACCGCTGTTGAGACCCTCGCCTCCAACTAGATCGATGTGAGCGCCACGGATTCCGCCGCCCAGCCGCTTCCAAGGCTTCACTTCCAGCGCGCGCAAATCAGAGACGTTGTAATCGCGATAGACCGGAATCCCTTCCTGCTTGAGCCATTCCTCCCACGGATTGACGTTCGTCTGGTTGAAGTCACGAGCGCGCCTCGCGTGCTGGTGACTATTGAGACTCTTCTGTTGCGCACCAGCTTTGCCGCTGAGTATCGATGCTGTTGTAGCAAGGCTCAGGCCGCCGGTTGCCGCGCGTTCGACAAACTCGCGCCGCGTAACTTTTTCCTCTTTGAATCCCTTTACCAGGTCTTCAGTGCTTTTCATGGCGCTCTCCCTTTGTTCGGTCCGGCATCCGCACCTTCACGCCGTGCTTTCGAGTTTCCTCTTCGAAGATCGCCCTTATCATCGGATCCTCGTCGGGATAATCAATCATGTTGCCGCCTTGATGCACGCTCACTGTGTTCAAACGGTGAGTGCGTCCTCCACCTCCCATTCCTTTGACGAAATACTTCCCGCCGATCCAAGTCGCCGCCATGTATTTCGCCGACGATTCGCCGGTGTTGAAGTGTTGGTGGAACCAGCGATCGGGCGGAACTAGAAGCGTCCCGTCTTTCCAATCAACGCGTACTTGCCGATCCTTTGCGGCCTCCGAGTATTTGATTGTGTCCTTCCACGCGAGCGTGTAGCCGATACCGTTCAACACAAGCACGTGCGAGCCTGGCCCGTGACGGTGCGCGCGCTTGTAGCTGCCCGTCTCGAATTCAGAAATGTGCGTCTGAAGCACGTTGTCCGAGAAAACCATCTCGATGCTCTTGTTCTTAGCGCCGCGCGACTTCGCCTCATAGAGTTCAAGCTCGTTGATGTCCGGCACAAACCCCGTATCTAGAATGCGCACGGCGCCGCGCTCTTCTTCGCCGAAGGTGGCCGCGCTGCCTCCGCCCTTGAGCTTCGACGCGTCGACCGAGAAGTAGCCCGGCTCATAGTTGTAACGATCGCGGAAAACGAAATCATTCTCGAATAGGAACTCCGCGCTGTGAAAGATGTCCATCATCAGCGGCAAATCGGTGAATGAGATCAGCCTTGCAGTCGACTTGCCGAGATTAGTATGCTCGCGCCAGACGTTCAGCGGCGGCGAGAAGATGCTGCCCCTTTTCCATTTGAATGTTTCCTTCCGTCTGCCTTCGTGCCAGACGCTTGTCTGTCCCTCGCCGTCCAAAACGTAGACCGCTTCTTCGAACATGTAGCGCTGTGGTTTCGTGCTCTTGCCAGGCTCAAGCTCGAATACGTAAGCGCCGTCGGTTCCTTCAGCACCGGTTAGGTCAATCAGCGCGCCCTTCGCTCCAAGGCGTTTCCACGGTTTTACTTCAAGCTTGCGAACGTCTGCGACGAAATAACCGGTGTGAATCGGCACACTTTCTTGCGCCATCCATTGTTCATAAGGAGTCTTTTGGCTGAAGGGTTCGGCTCGGAAGGTCTCTTTTTCTTTGGCGGTGGCCTCTCGCTTCTTTTTGTCCTGACCTGCAGCGACGGTGTCCAGAATCGACTGGGCGGTGACAACGCCGAATCCCATTCCCAGAACGCGCTCAGCGAACTCGCGTCTAGAAATACAACCGCTCACCAACTCGGCGAGTAATCGTCTCATTGCCACCTCATCGTTCATTGTGCATTGTTCACTGTCCATTAGTAGCAATGGATAATGATCAATGTACAATGGATAATCACAGCGTGCCTCGCGAGGTTTTGACTATCGAAGTCAGCAGCTTCTTAAGCTCCTCGCAATCAGCGTGGATCGACTCGAAAGATTTCTTGTCGAGAAATTCTCCGTCGCGCAGAAGTTGCAACCAGTATTCAGTCTCGCCGGCTTTCTGCAGCGCCACGCTCATTTCGTGAGCGAACATTGACTTCGTTTCCGCTTCCTGGGCCGACTTGACGTGCGCACCAACGTAGGTCCCGGCGATCAGCAAGCGCTTGCTCAGCACATACTCGTGCTGCTCCTGGCATAACCACTTGTATAGGCGAACAATCCTCAGCGCGAAAGCATACGACTTTTCAAGCACTATATTTTCACGCATAGCCAATTCCCCTCATCTAATTCCAAGAAGCGGCCAGTAGAACGGCGCGAGCGCGAGTAGAAGCACGAACTCGACCACGCTTAGCCAGGCACCCATGCGGAACATATCGCGAGCGTCGAAATAGCCGTACGAATAACCAACCACCAGCACCGCAGACTGGTAGATAAAGATTTTTGCCCCTGATCCGAACGTCCAGATCATGCCGATCACCAATGGCTGCAACCCATGCGAAAGTGAATAACTCATTAGGGGCGGGATCGACGAACTCAACATTGATACCTCGTCCCCCAGGAAGATGTGGTAAACAAACGCCGTCCAGTACAACACCGTCGTGGTGCTATAGATGTTACCGAGCAGCGGCTCCATCCAGCCGAACATGACTTTGGTCACCACATCGAGCGCTTTCGTCGAGACCAGAACCTGGCTCATGCTCACGGCCGCGGCGACAAAGAACACC
>DATFWM010000363.1:0-7104 GCA_035259295.1 Blastocatellia bacterium
GGCACGTCAGGCGGAACCGAAGCCGGTGGCGAGACGAAGAAGAGTCCCGCCAAGAAGAAGCACCGAAAACATCGCAAGCACACCAAGAAAGATTGATCTTCTCTTGGCAGCGGAATTCATGGCGGGCCGATGAACGTCAACCGGCTCGCCTCTGTGCGCTTTTTTGCACTCTCCGCCGTCCCGGCGGTAGAAATCGAGTTGAGCCTTGGCTTCTGAAATTGAAACGACACAACGGCTCGCAAACCTGTTTCGGCTCGCGGTTCTGCTCGCTACGGTCGCCACACCTCTGGCTGCCTCTCGAATTGCGCTTTCGCAGAGCTCGCGAGCTCCGGATGGCAAGTCTGTAGCCGAGAAGCCAGCATCGAAATCCGATCTCATCCCCGAAGGGTGGCCTGCGAACGCGCGCATCGATCGGCTTTCGGACATCGGCTGGCACAAAGCGGTAATCTTCAGCCCTGATTTCGCCGCGCCGGGCAACCGCGAGTTCTACGCCAAGCTCGGCTTCCTTTACATCGAGGACGCAAGCTGGCAACGAGCGCTCAATCAGATCATTGCTCGCAACTACTGGCACCGTGATGATCGAATCGAGACGATCTTTCTGGAAACTCATGGAACGAACGGCAACGGCTTAAAACTTCAGACCGGTCCTTCGCCGAAAGCGGCCAGGTCTTACATATCGATCGGAGCGCTGCAAGAAAAGTTAGAGGGCTTAGGCGTGCGTCTGTGTGTGATCGGCGCGTGCAACTCGGGGAGACTGTTCCGCCCTGAGATCTACAAGACGCTTGACCCGCGAGTTCGCGATCCGTTGTTCTTGCCGGCGACGCTCGGGATCATCAACGCAAGCAAGGGCTACGATCCGTCGCGCAGCACGATCATCGTGGCGCGCCGCGAGGAGAGTGAGATCGAGACAACGAGCGACGGCGATTCATCGGAGCTTTCGCCTTCCGCGCGCAGCGCATTGGGACTCGATCGGTCCGTCGTCGGGCACAAACCGCGCATTTTGCATTTCACCGTGTCGAACATTCTGGTTCAGATGCTGCTACACGATCCGCGATTGAAGCTCACTTCGAGGGGCTATGCGAACGAGAAATCAAGAAATGACTTGAGCGCCGCGGAAAGCGACGCGCTGTTTGAGAGCTTCGTCGCCTACCTTAACGCGGTTGCGTCTCGCGAAGAATCTCCAGCTCGAAGGCCCGTTGTGAATTCGGCGTCCACTCGTTAGAAGAGCTCCATCTGAAAAGATTCCCAGTGGACGAACGAGCGCTGCCATCAACTGAAGGATTAAGAAAATGGATATCAAAAAAAGTGGCTCACAGCCTTCGGGCAAAGGACCGGCGGAGTATTTCACCGGCGCCGTGCGCATTGACCCCTTGTTCCAAGCATCCAATCCGGCACGCGTGCTCTCGGTCAGCGTCACGTTCGAGCCCGGCGCTCGGACAGCGTGGCACACCCATCCGCTGGGCCAGACTCTGATCGTCACGTCTGGGTGCGGGTGGGTGCAAAGCCAGGGCGGCCCAAAAGAAGAAATTCGACCGGGCGATGTGGTCTGGTGCCCGCCGGGTGAGAAGCATTGGCACGGCGCCACGCCAACAACGGCCATGACGCACATCGCGATTGTGGAACAGCTTGACGGCAAGACCGTCGACTGGATGGAGAAGGTCAGCGACGAACAATATCAGGCCGGATTACCTACTGGTGGTACCTAGAAAGAGAGGTCGTCGTTATCACGGCAACGCCGCACACATCGGAGATTGATTGACGCTATGTCAGAACTCACCGAATGGAGCAACTTTTACGTAATCGTCGGTTCATCTGCCGGCGCGCTGATCGGATTGCAGTTCGTTGTTCTGACGCTCATTGCCAGCAGGCCGGCACTACGTGCGCCGGAGGCTGGCGCCGCATTTGCAACGCCGAGCGTCGTTCATTTCGGAGTCGTGCTGTTGCTGTCAGGCGTTGCGAGCGCTCCCTGGCATGCGATCAGCGCCGTCGCAGTTTGTTGGGGATTAGTGGGTCTCGGTGGGATAGTTTATGCCGC
This sequence comes from Blastocatellia bacterium, assembly GCA_035259295.1. Lineage (GTDB taxonomy): Bacteria > Acidobacteriota > Blastocatellia > UBA7656 > UBA7656 > Onstottus_A. The sequence goes on from DATFWM010000363.1 coordinate 2,036, forward strand.
TGTTGTCACTCGGCGTATGAGAATGCAAACCGTCTACCGGCCAGTATTCGAGGATTGGTTGTTTCATGTTCTGCTTCCCTTTGCAGCATACGCAATGCTGGCGGCATCAGCGTGCATCGCTTACTTGAACGCGCGCAGAGCGCAGTTCGTCGTTGGCGCTGCGACGCTGCTGCTCCTCTTTGTAGGCATTCACAACGCGTGGGACGCCATCACCTACCACGTCTTTGTCAAGAGAGCGGAATAGCCCGACCAGCCAGCCCTCGCAGTGGTCTCTCGCAAGCAATGCTGAAAGAAAAGCGCCTCGACTGCGAGGCTCACAGCCGAGGCGTTGGAAGCTCGAACAGAAGTCGCACTTAGAACGCGAGCTTTAACCCGAATTGCGCCTGGAAGGGCGGCAACGCGCTGTTGAATCCAAGCGGCGACGTTGAGGCTATGCTCTTGGTTCCCCTCAGATTGAACGGACCGTTCAGAAACGGTGTGTTGACACCGAACACGTCGTTCACCGACAGGAAGTTTGTGCGGTTGAACAAGTTCGTGAACTCGGCAATGAAGTCCACTCGCACTCCCCTCTCGCGCTTGATGAAGAACTGCTTGTCCACCCTCAAGCTGGTGTTGTAGTAGTTATCGCCGCGTCCGCTGTTGCGCGAGGCTTTGAAGGGCCGATCGTATGTGCCGTGCGTGTCGCCGTTCGTGTCCGACCCAATGCGAACGGTGAACGGGATTGCGCTGCGCAATTGGACAATTGGGCTTAACTTTATGTCCGCGAAGGCCCGCGCTAGCGCGTTGTGACCAGGACCGGCTTTGAACGGCGTCAGGATAACCGCGTTGGCAACGAAGTTGTGCCTGACGTCGAATGCCGATACCGCCCGGTCCAGGTCAAGCCTTGTCGGTAGGAAGGACGAGAATGCCGAATTGAAGTCGGTCTGGTCGTCAATCGCTTTGCTGAAAGTGTAGTTGGCCTCGAATTGGAAGTGGTTGCTGAACCGCTTGCGCAACGACGCCGTCAGGCCGTGGTAGATCGAGTTCCCGATCGAGCTGTACAGGTTCTTCTGAACTATCGTCGGGTCGATGGGGACGAACCTCGGACCGTAAGCGGCCGGATTGGTACAGGCGACCGGCGACGTAGCGCCCGCCGCGCAAGGCGCTTCAACGTAGTTGACCTCGTGTGACAACTGAACGTGAACACCGCGGTACATCTGCCACGCAACGTCCAGCGACAGGTCACGCATGAGCTGGCGCGATATTCCAAAGCTCACCTGCGCTGAGTAGTTGTTCTTGTAGTTGGGGTCCACATCGAACACTACGCGACCAGGATTCCTTGCTCCGGTGTTGATGCCGATCCCGTTTAGGAACGATTCGCTGAGCGCCTTGAACGGAAGTCCCTGTGACAGACCTGCACCCCAGATCGCAGCCGGCGTCTGAGTTGCCGGTGTTGTGAGCGGCGTCTTGAAAATCTGGTTGATGAATTTGCCGCTGTCATTCAGCAGATTTGTAACGTAGGCGACCTGATAGTAAACCGGCGAATAAAACAGCCCGCCGCCGGCCCGAATCACCGTCTTCTGGTCACCGGTCGCATCCCACGCAAGGCCAAGCCTCGGCGATACGTAGCCGTTGTGTTGAAGCGGCGCTGGTTCGGCGTCGTAATCAAACCTCACTCCGTAGTCCAAAGTGAACCTGGGATGAATCTTGAACGAATCTTGACCGAACACACCCAAGTAGTTCGCCGTGTCCTTCCATCTTGGATTGTTGAAGCCCTGGCGATAAAGGACCGGAAGATTCAGGTCGAACTCTTGAAGCGAGCTGAAGTTTGCGGTCACCGGTCCGTTTTGCGGAAATCCGTTAGAGACGTTGAATCCGGCAATCGCCGCGCGATCAGCCGGAGCCACGGCAAGGATCACAGGGAAGGTACTCGAAGAGAAGGTCCACTCACCCGCGAACCACAACTCGTTGATGACTTCGTAGTTGACGGTTCTGAACGAAGCCCCAAGCTTGAAGTTGTGTTTTCCTCTCACATAGGAGAGCGTGTCTTCAAACTGGTACCGATTCTGGAATGTGTTGAAAGGAGTTGCGAAGTCACGCCCGAAGCTGCCGACTCCCGGTATGATGAGCGAGGTTGTGCCCGGTGCTTTGGGAATCGTTCTCGCCGTGTTGTTTGGCGATAATTGAACGCGGGCCTGGTTTACTATGCTGGGATTGAAAGAGTGGGTCCAGTTGATCAAGGCAGTGGTGTCCCTGGTGGGAAGGAAGGCAGTGGTGCTGATCGCCGTAGTTGCGCCCCCTCCCAGAAGATTGTCCTGCCGCGTTTTGTACAGTGAGAACCGTCCGCTGAGGGAGTCTTTTTCACTGATCTCGTAGTCGAGCCGCGACGTCCAAGTATGGTACCTCTCCGCGGCGGTGAAGTTGCCGGTGCTGTCAGTCAGCAGCTTCATTGTGTTCGGGTAGTTTGAGGCGGTCGTTGTTAACGTCGCTTGCAAGTCCGACCCGATCCGCCGAATGTTCGCATTGGATGACGCCGCAAGCTGGGAAAGATATGTCGTTTGTCCGGTCGTTGGAAGCAATAACGGATTGGTGAGGTAGTTTCGGAACCGCGCGGCGTCCGATTTCAGGTGTTCGTACGAAGTGAAGAAGAACGCCTTGTTCTTCTTGATCGGGCCCCCAAAGGTAAAACCCGGGTACACTTGCTGATCGAATGCTTTCTTAGGGCCGATGTTGAAGAACTGTCTGGCGGCGAGCTTCTGCGATCGGTAGAACACGTACCCGCTTCCGTGGAACGAGTTCGTTCCGCTCCTCGTGATCACGTTGACCGCGGTACCTGCGGTGAATCCAAACTCGGCCGCGAATGCGTTGCGATTGACCTGGTATTCCTGAATCGCCTCGACGCTCGGGAAATACCTCAATTGGCCGGACCCGTATTCGTTTTCGCCCCCGTCAATAGTTATCAGGTTATTGCGGCCGTTGCTGCCCCCAATTGAGAAGCCAGAAGTGCCGAAGGTGAATCCCGGGTTCTGAGCGCGAGGCACTGTGGAGCTTGCGACGCCGGGCAGCGTGAATACGTACTGCGTAAAGTCTCGCGTGATGTTAGGGAGGTTTTCGACTTGGAGTTTGCTGATCGTGTTAGCTTGTTGCGTCCGCTCCGCCTCGATCACCGGCGCTTCGGTTGTGACCTCGACCTGCACCTTGACTCCTCCCGGACGCAGTTCGACATCGAAGACTCCTATCTGTCCGACCGTGACTTCGGCGTTGGGTATGACGGTGGCGTCGAATCCGGCGGCTTCAATTCGAAGCTCGTAAGAACCCGGCTGCAAAGTTGGTATCACATAGACGCCATCACTGTCAGTTTTTGCCGTCTTGGTCGTCCCTCTTTCGGTGCTCTTCGCCGTGACAGTGGCGCCGGCGACGACCGCCTTGTTTTGATCGGTGACCGTTCCCTTGATGGTGGCGTTTGCAACGTCCGACTGAGCCAAAGCCGAGAGGCTGCCGCCGAAGGCTAACGCCAGAGTTACAACTGAAAGCAGAATTCTGGTCTTCATCGTGAGTTTCCTCCCTAGAGAATTCGTGGTGATGCGCTCATTAGCTACCGCGAGAAACCAGTGGGTTATCCGTTCCGGCTCTGCGCGCCGCACGGGAAAATTCATTCGCTCTGATAGCCGTTCGAACGTTGCGACAAAAGCAACGCTATCAGAAGGAAGCGGGATTACAGTTGACAACTCGCTTCCGCCTGTCTTCGCGTTGTTTTCCGATCGTTCGATGAAACTGCGTTTTCTACTGCTCTAATTGAAAAATAGCAAGGATCAGTCTTAATGAATTGCTCGAATGTGCACAAGGCCTAGGATAGTCCATGCATACCTTCTGGAATTAAGAACTGCGTTTCCTCGAAGGCGGGCGTCTCTCGACCTGGCGCTTTGATGAAAAACCGTTGCTCATCCCGCCCAGAAACAGCGCGGTAAATGCCTTCGCTGTTTCCTCTTCGCTGAGAGTAATAAAATCCACCTCGGAAAAATGAAGACACATCGCGTGGTTATACGCTGCCCCGAGAAAGGCTTGAACTGCGATGTCAGGATTACAGCGATGAAAGGCTCCCTCGCTTTGACGCTGTTTGATGTAGTCACGCAAAAATCTGAACAGCGGGCAAATCTGCCTCTCGCGGTATTTTTGCGCCAGCTCGTGGCCCTCGAGCGATGAGTAAAGCTTCAACGATAAGAAATCAGAGTCCCGCCTGTAGTGCGCCAGGATATTCCTCGCGACGAATTGAAAGAGCCCGGCATCGTCGCGGCGCTCGGCGAACTGTTCCAGTTCACTCACCCACGTGCTGATGCCCGCCTCGTTCGATTTTACTTCCAAGATCGCCGCGTACAGATCCTGCTTGCTTGAGAAGTGCCGAAAGATCGTAACCTCATTAACACCGGCGGCAAGCGCGATTTCTCTGGTGGTAGTTCCGCGAAAGCCTTTTTGGGCGAAGAGCCGTATCGCGGTCTTGAGAATCTGTTGGCGGACCTCACCGCCAGGAAGATACCCTGCTCCATTCGGAATGTCGCCCGCAGTGCTCACGCGCTTAGATAGCCTTCGCGACATGTTTTTCTTCCCATGCAAGCGGGTGCTTGCTTGCAAGCGCGGGATTCTATTAAGTCGTCAAGAGCCTGTCAAGCGCAAGCGGGGAGGCGAAGCGGATGAGCAAGGGGGCTCTTCCCACCAGTTGATCGCTTTCCTGCCCGTAGCTGCTCCCTCGCCCACCGGCGTTAGTTCATTCACCAGCCGCGGGTCACCGCTTGACACAGAAGGGGGACACCCGCCGTGTGTCCCCCCCTTTTGCCGCCCAGGGCGCAGGCGGCTCTTAGAACTTGACCTGCAGACCGAATTGAATCTGGCGCGGCGTGTCTGCTGATACAAACGCGCCTGGATGCCCACTGAGCTGCGTGTAGCTGGTGGGGATGAAGCCTTTGATTTTATAGGGCCCCGTCAGTATGTTGATAGTGGCCCCGTTATCAAAGGTGATGCCCGGGTTAGTGTTGGCGGGCGCGGCGTTGAACCCAGCAGGATAGGGATTCAGATTCGTGAAATCGTCCCACACC
>DATFWM010000364.1:0-8467 GCA_035259295.1 Blastocatellia bacterium
GCAGTCTCAATCCCAAAAGCTTCTATTGCGCGATGCGTTGGAATTATCACGTTCAACATATGACTCCTGAAGAAGTCAAGCGGTGGTGGGCAAACAGAAAGCTGGCAGTGACTAACTCGAAGACTGGCAAGTCCGTCGCTGCTCGCGCGGTTGACTACGGGCCGCACGAGAACACCGGGCTCGACATTGGCATCTCACCGGGTGCAGCCGAAGCTTTGGGAGTTGAAGTCGGCGACGAAGTAGAGATCGCCTTGGCCGATCCCAAATCACCGCTGGGACCAACTGAATAGACCGGATTTACAGGATTAACATGAATTGAGATTTTCTTTTCAATCCTGTTCATCCCGTAAATCCTGTCAAAAGAATATGATTCGTTATCCGGCATTTGATCCTCCCGAGTACATCGACTGGAAACCCGATCCCGACGTTGTTGCTGATTTCAATAAGACATTAGAGAAGGACCCCGCGCGACGTGAGATCATCCGCTCCCTCAATGTCGATCAGTTGCTTTCGCTTTATGAGGGCCTGCTCCGCAATCGCCTGCACGACATCGCGCTGAAGCGATGGGTCAAGCAAGGCGTGACCTCAAAAGCGTGGCTCGGCACGGGCGAAGAAGCGGCGACGATCGGGCCGGTTCACGCGCTCGATCGCTCGGTTGCGCAAGATGGATTACCAGCCGATTTCGTCGCGCCGATGATTCGCAACGCCGGAGCCTGTCACGAGATGGGAATGCCGTTGGCCGACATGCTTCGCGGCTATCTCGGAACGGCAGACTCGCCGACTCGCGGGCGTGATCTTCACATCGGCGACTTCAGTCGCGGCGTCCTTGCGCCGATCAGTCACGTGGGCGACCTGATGGCCGCGACCGTCGGCGTTGCGCTGGCCTTTAAGTTGCGACAGCAATCTCGCGTTGCGCTCACCTGGATCGGCGACGGTTCAACCAAGTCGGGCGTGTTTCACGAGAGCATGAATTTCGCGGCTGTCCAGCGGTTGCCGATGATTGTGATCATTCAGGACAACAAAGTCGCGCTGGGCACACGTTTGGACCAGCACCATCGCGGTTCGTTTCTTGACTGCCCCGCGGCTTATGGAGTTGAAGGCTGGGCGTTTGACGGAAACAACGTGCTTGACGGCTACGCCGCAACGAAAGTTGCCGCTGATCAGTGTCGCGCGGGCCGCGGGCCTGTGATGCTGATCGCCGACACGTTTAGAATGGGTGGTCATGCGACTCACGACGAGCGTGAAGCCCGCGTAACTTTTGACGCTGCGTTGTTTTCACACTGGGGCCAGCGCGATCCGATTGGGCTATACGAAAACCATTTGATTGAAGGCGCGATTGATCTTGAAACTGGCGGTCGTGCGAGAAGTGGTGAAAAACTCCGCGAGCGCAACGCCGACGTGCTCCGACGCATTGAGCAACGCGTCATCGATGAAGTTGAACGAGCAGCAGAAGAAGCTCTCGACAGCAGGCGAAATAATATGCCGGCGCCCAAATCCGCTGCCGAAGGTGTATATGCTCCGATGAAACCAGCTTTCGTCGAAGCAACCGCGCGTGATTTTGAGTGTGCCGCCGATTGAACGACCTGTTGCTTCAGGACTGGCGGCGCTTTGGCTAATTGCAGGTTTGACTATGAAACTTCTAGCGGCAACTCTAATCCTGTCCTTTCTCGCCGGATCAAGCGCCGGCGCGCAGAAGCGCAGGAAGGCGACTCGGCGGTCGCGCTCAACCCCCGCCAAATCCGCCGAAGCAGACGCGGGGAAACCAGCCGCCCTCGGCTCCACTGTCACGATTGTCACCAGGAACGGAGACAGGCTAGCGGGCGAGTTGCTTGGCTTGACTGCCTACAGCGTTCGGCTCAGAGCGGACAATCTCGAGTCCGCCATAGCGCTCGACACGATTGCCTCGCTTTCGTTTGGCAGCACACCGCGGCCGGGCGAGCGAGTCAATCAATCGATCGGCCGGGTGCGAGTCGATTTCGCGCGAGACGCGGCCGCGGCTCTCGGGTTATTTCAAAGCTTGGAATCAAGCTTAAAGCCGGGCTTCGATTACACCGACTATGGACAACAACTTGCTGAGCTTCGCCGCCTGACTGAGCTGTTTATCACCAAGCACAGCGCGACTGACAATCCCGCCGAGGCACGCGTGGTCTGTATGTTTGCGGCAGCGTTGAACGATTACAGTTGGGCGAGAACGATTTGGACTTTGAAATTTGGCCGCTCGGGCGACGGCACCGTTGCTGACACAGACTCACAGGTCATTGGCGACGTACTGGGTTTGTATCCCGACTTGCGTGGACTCGCCGCAACAGGCAACAGGTTATCTGTTGAAAAACTGCTTACCGGATTGTGGAGAAAGGCAGCCGAACAAACCGACCGGGCCCGCACGCTGGTTGCGCCTGCGCGCTGAGCAATAGGATTTGGAGGCTGTAAACTCAAAGTGTCCTATGATCTGCCATCACTGTCGCAATGAGATTAAGGTAGAAGGGTACATATCGAGGACCGATGAATGCCCGCATTGCAGCGCGGACGTTCACTGTTGTCTGAACTGTGAGAACTACGATCCTTACGCACACAACAAATGCCGCGAGCCACAGGCTGAGTGGGTGACCGATCGCGAGAAGGCGAATTTCTGTGACTTCTTCATCGCTAACAAGGTGAGCGCAAGTGGCGCCAAGACTCCGGCGCCGAATCCGCGTTCGGCGTTCGATGATCTGTTTAAGAAGTAATTACTAAAACATTGAGCGGTCTGAGACCTGCGACGCGCTGGCGGGACGGATCGTGTCGTCTGGACCTAAGGAGTATTGCATGGATGCGAGCCTCGCCTGCGCGCGGGCAACGTCGCGCAAGGTGATGATGCCGAGCAGCCGAGAGTCGTCGACTCGTGAGACGACCGGCAATTGAGACAACTCGCGCTGAGCCAACTTCAACACCACCGTGTCGAGCGTTTGGTCGGGATGCGCGTGGACCACCTTCTTCGTCATTAAATCTCCCACCAACTCATTGTCGCGATCTTCCGCTTCAAGCCGACGCAAATCGCCGGTGGTGATCAATCCCACCATTCGGCTGTCGCGCAGCACCGGGTAGCCGTTGAACTCCAGTCGCCCCACGATGCTCAGCGCTTCCTTCACCGTAATGTCGTCGGGCAAGGTGACCACGTCCTGGGTCATCACCGAGGCCGCAGTTATTCGCGATAACATATCGGTCTTCGGCGCCGGGCCGAGTTGAATCCCATCCTGAAACATGAACGCTTCGTAGATCGACAATGGCGACAGCCGCGAGGCGACTGCATAAGCGATCGCGTTGGCGATCATAAGCGGTAAGATGATCTCGTAGTTATAGGTCATTTCGAAGACGAGCAAGATCGACGTGATCGGCACTCGAATGACCGCCGCGAACATCGCGCCCATCCCGACCAGCGCAAATGCGCCGCGAGCGATCGCCGCATCAGGCTCGACGAACAACAGCAAGTGCCAGACCGCCGCGCCGAGCATTCCGCCAACGAACAGCGACGGTCCCAGCACGCCCCCGGACATCCCCGACCCGTAGCTGAACGCCGACGCCAGAATCTTTGCGACCATCAGCGCGATCGCGGCCTTCAACACGAGTTGGTCTTCGCCCCTCAGCACGGTTCCGAGAAAATCGTAACCGATGCCCAGCGCGTGTGGCTGCCACAGCCCGATTACGCCGATGATCGCGCCGCCTACTGCCGGCTTTGACCAGGACGGCACGTGAACGCGATCGCGAAACACGAAACGCAACCAGAGAATGAGCTTCGAAAAGACGACGCCGACAATTCCTGCTGTTACACCGAGCGCCGCGTAGGCCAGCAATTCTCTTGAATCGTTCAAAGCATAAACGTTTGCGCCCGCAAACAGGGGATGCGCCCCAAGAAGCGCGCGCTCTATAGTAGCTGAGATTACTGCTGCAATTACAATCGAAGCCGCAAGCTTTTGGTTCAAGTCGCCGATGATTTCTTCAAGCGCGAACGTGACTGCGGCGATAGGCGTGTTGAACGCGGCGGCGATCGCGGCGGCCGCTCCGACCGGGAGCTGGTTCATCTGTTTGCGCCGTGGGATTGAAAACATCCGCGCGATCGCGTGCGAGATAGCTGCGCAGATTTGAACGGTCGGCCCCTCGCGACCGAGGCTGCCACCAGCGCCGACGCACAGGGCGGAGATGACCGCCTTGCCCGCCGCCACCCGCATCGGCACGCGGCCGTAATTCATCGAGTAGGCGACCTTGACTTGCGGGATGCCGCTGCCGCGTGCTTCAGGCGCGAAGAAATAGATCAGCAAACCAGCCGCCAGCCCGCCGGCAGTAGGCACAATAAGCATCCAGGCCACGCGGCTTGGGCTTTGAACCGCTATGGCGCGCTCGATCAGGTTGGCAGAGATCAACTTGATCAGTAGGTGATAGCTGACCGCCACAAGTCCGCACGCGACCGCTATCGTAATCGTCAGTACAAAGTATTTTTGGTTGGCGGGTAGACGAATCCTTTGGAATAGGCGGGTCGCGGCCAGCTCGACCCGGTGCCAATTACTTATGCGCTCTGCTTGTTCCACTTTCGTTTTGAGTTCAGCCTTCAGGCTGCCGCAAGCTAAAGCTTGAACTCAGAGCGCAAGCTGAAGCTTGAACTCAGAACTGAAGCTTGAACTCCGAACTTATCAACCTACTGGCGCGCCGCCGGGGCCGCAACCTTCAACTCGTTTGTCACCTTCTTCACTCCGGGGACACCTTGCGCGACGCGCTCCGCAAGCAACTGCTCGGCGCGAGACCGCACGGTTCCCGAGAGTGTGACAGCGCCGTCATCCGCCTTGACTAGCATTGTCAGCGTGTTGAATGCGTTCGTTCGATACAACTCAAACTCGACGCGCTTTGCAAGCTCGGCATTGATATCGCCCGCGGGGGCACTTGCAGCAGGCGGCTCGGTGGCAGCTTGCGGGTTGGTGACCGTCAAATTGTTGGTTACGCTCGCGACTCCATCCACCGCGCGCGCGATTTGCTCGGCGCCGCTGCGTTGCGCGGGCGTCTCGACCGACCCCGATAGCGTGACGGCTCTGTTTTCAACCTTCACGTCTATGTTCTTGCCTCCAAGCTCGCGGCTGTGAGCCAAAGCCTCAAGTATCGCAACACGTATTTCGAGGTCCTCGACATGGACGCTCTCGCTGGAAGGCTGGGCACCGGGCTCTACCGTAATCTCGTTCTTTACGTCCGAGACACCGACGGTGTCACGCGCTATTTCCGCTGCGAGCGACTTCGCGTCCTCGGAAGGGACTCGCCCGGTAAGGGTGACCACTCCTTCGCTCGTATTGACACCGATGTCGAAGCCGGCTAGACGCTTGGACAGTCCGAGTTCGGTCTTCACTTTTCTGGTCGTAGCCGCGTCTCCGGACGAGGAGAAGAGCGAGCTAAAGCGCTCCGGCATTTTCCAGCCGTGATGGTAAACGTAATAGGCGCCGCCACCGAGGATGATCAGCACAATCAATATCCCGATCGCCTTTCGCATCGTTCAACCTCCGTCTGGGAGCGCATGGTTCCGAGTTCCTTCAGGTTGCGGCAAGCTAAAGCTTGAACTCTGAACTTGCGCTCCAGGTATGATAGCACGCGATGTTGGGAGTGCCTTGTCAAATCCGCATTTCATAAATCCTGTAAGTCTTCGACCGCTGAGCGCCTAGCAGGTCCATTGCGCGGTTCATCAGATCGTTATTTTCCAGCACCCAGCTGACCTCTCCGTTCGCGTAACCGTGTGCCGGAGCGCGGCGGTATACCTCGTCGTAAAAGACCGCCGCGATGCCCAGACTTTGATATTCCTTCACCACGCCCATTGTGACAATACGAATGAAGTTTATCTTACGCGAGTGCCACAAAAGCTTCGGCAAACCGAAAGGCAACAAGCGTCCGTTGATCTTCTTTAGCGCTCGGTTCAAATCGGGAACCGCAAGGAAGAAGGCAATGGGCACACGCTCTGCGCGTCCTTCAGTTTCTTTCTCCGCGATATAGGCTATTTCAGGATCGACTATCTGCTTGAGATCCTTGGCCAGATGCTCGAACTCTTCTTCGCTCACCGGGACGAAACCCCAATTGCGGCTCCACGCATCGTTGTAAATACGGCGCACTCTTTCGACTTCGTTTTTGAAGTCTTTCAGGTTGATTGTTCGTACGCTTATGCCATCTCTCTCTTTGAGCCGGTCGGCAACACGCGTAAGCTTATCCGAAACAATGAAGCTTTCCGCACTCGTAGCGTAAGCGTAAAGGTCCATCGCCTTTTGCAGCCCATAACGCTCAATGAGCTCGACGTAATAAGGCGGATTATAAGTCATCATCACAACGGGATCGGAGTCAAAGCTGTCTACGAGCAAACCGCACTCGTAGTTGGTGGAAGGATTCACAGGACCGCGTATTACTTCAGCGCCACGCTGTCGCACCCAGTCACGCGCGGCATCCAGAAGCGCGGCGGAGGCTTCGGGGTCGTTCCCGACTTCGAAGAACCCAAAGAACCCGACCCGCTCGTTATGGAACTCGTTGTGCGCGTGATTGAGGATGGCCATGATACGCCCGATGACTCGGCCGTCACGCTGGGCCAGAAACATCTCGACGTCGGAGGTTTTGTAGAAGGGATGACGATTTGTGTTGAGGATATCTCTCTGAGCGATCCTTAGCGGCGCTATCCAGTGAGGGCTGCCGCGGTAGAGTTTGTAAGGCAGATCGATGAACAGCCGCTTATCACGCGAGTTGCGAACCGGGCGAATTTCGATTTTAGTTTGAGTTGTGGGTTTCAGTCTTGTAGCGTCCATTTGGTTAGTAGTTGAATTCAAGCGAGTATCATAGGCAATTCTTTCAATTCTCTGCGCAAGGGATCGAGCGACAGACCCAGCGCTTCGAGCGTCAATGCGCCAAGCAGCACGCTGTCACCCTTTTCGCCGAATATCACGTCCGCCCCGCCTATGCGATCATCATACTTGAATAACGCAATACCCTTCTTCCTGACGATCTTGCTTCCGTTCGCTAACCGAAATGTCTCGTTCGTTAAAGGCTTAATGCCCAGCCGCTTGAGAATCGCGGAGGGAACCACGGAATAGATCGCCCCGGAATCGATCAAGAAATCGAGCTTCTGAGTTACATCAGGATTGGCGGGATTCCCCACCTCGATCTCCAAAACTGTCAGTCCCAATTCAAACCTCCTCATCGCCACCTCGCGCGAATGACTGGCGGTCCCTGCTGCTGCTTATATATCTCGATTGCCGTTGCATCAACAGACCCAAACTCTCGTTGGAGTAGATGCCGAATTCTACCCCAGCACGATGATAGCACAGAACAAGCAACGGGCATCGCTCTCCACTTGACTTCGGGCGCGATACGTCATCAGTCGCCCTGCTCAATCACGCGCTTCGAGTTTCTTACAAGCATAGTCTCGACTTCAGCAGACAGACATGGACCGCATAGCGGTTACCGATAAATAGAATCACATCGACAAAATGCGCGGTTGTAGAGGTTACGGCGACGCCGTCCAGGTCGCACTGGTTCTGCGTTGCTACTGATAAGCGACCCACGCGGTCCTAGTCCGCTGAGGTGAGAGACAATGATATCGCTTTGCTGTTCGTTTTAAGGAAGCCTAACGAGATTCATAGCGCCGCACGATCCGCACCCAACCGCTTTCTCATTTTGCTCTATCTCGTAGAAAATAGTGCACGCATCTTCTCCGCAGCCGCCGCACATCCACCGTACGGCTGGTAACTCGCCGTGGATTAACTTTATGACCTCGCCTGTTACTTCGTAATCACCGTTGGTGTCACTCATTTTGTTCCCGACGCCGCTGCTCACGATAGCGTGAATGAGCGCGGTATGCAACTCTAAGAAAATCGAGGCGGAGCACCCTCTTCGGACGCTCCGCCCCAGAGTCAGAATAGGGTTTGTACTCTTTGCCGATCTTCACCCTGTGATGTCATTCACTATGCAGAACGGCCAGATACTAAACGCACTGTGCGTGGCAGTGTCGTCGTTAACGCGGGTGTTGTCCGACACCTCCAACCAGAGATAGTAGGCGCAGCCAGTGCCTCTGGGGATGCTGACAGCCGGGTCACTACCAGCATTCCCGGCATCGAGCACCGTCGCGATATCGAAGTTAGCCAAGTCTCCGGCTTCGACTACGGCTGCCGGCGGAAAGATAACTGGCGGAGCCCCGGTCTTACGCGTTGGCACGCGCGTCGTTGCACCGCCGACCGCGTGGCTGCCCCCACCCTGTTTGTAGAGGGTGATGTCGTAGCGGTTGAAGTTGTCGTTAGGTGCTGTCGGGGGTAATGCATCGTCGATGAGAGGATCCCAAGCGATGCCCTGAATCGTCATCATCACGCCGACAAATTGACTCAGGCTCAATTCGGCGCAAGGCTTTACGTTCACGATCCCGCTGATCAACGCCAGCGTCTGCTTGTTATCCAACCATATCTTCTGGATGTCGTGGTAGCGATGC
>DATFWM010000365.1:0-7453 GCA_035259295.1 Blastocatellia bacterium
CCGCCACGAACAGAGCCGAGCCGATGATCGACCAGACGATGGGGAAATGCTGGGCGCCGATGCTGACCGAGAACAGTTCAGGCAAGTGAATTGCGTCGGCGATCCACACTCCGACGATCGCGCCGATGAATCCGAGCGCGATCGACACGAGGCAACCGCCGTGACTGTACCCGACGATTGCGCGGCCGATCGATCCGCAGATTCCGGCGACCAAGAGAAGTATCAGCAACGAGGTTAGCGTCATTGGTCACTCTCCGTTTCTGACATACGGATCTCAGTTATTCTTTGTTCCTGGCGCTGAAGTCAGCTCTGCTCGTACTGATCCCCACGACGGCTCAGCAGTGATCAGCACCGGCAATCGGCGTGTGTCGTTTGTTATGAAGAGTCGCAGGTTGTAAATCGTGTCTACCCCGGTTCCTTTAACCATGCTCGTGGCGACCCTGATCGTGTCGAAGCTGCCGGCTTTGGTAGTGACCTTTTCGCGAGTCTCTGGCTGAACCTTGATTGTGTAAAGCTTGCCGTCCTCAATAAGCGTGAACGTGCGAGACTTTCCGATGGTGAGATCCATTCCACGAATGGCGAAGATCAACCCGGCAAGATCGTAAGTGTCCGGCGGTATCTCTAGCTCGCGGCCGTCAGCAAGCTTGGCAAGACGGCGCTGCTGATCGAGAGCGACCGACGACTGAGATTGCTTCTTGCCGTGGCGCATCCGCTTATCCGCGCGAAACGGCCGCAGGGTCGCGGCGTTGATAAACGAATCGTAGACGTCGTTGACTTTGAGAACCAGTCCGCTCACTAAGCCTACCGATTGAGCCTGGGCGGTGACGTGATAGCCTTCGACACCGTCAAACGTGCGTCGCTCATCGGTTTGAATCTTTAACTCGCCGGCGACGATGAAATCCGCCCACGACACGTCGTAGCTCAGCCGCTCGCCCGCGACAAATGGATTGCGCGGAGCGAGAACCGATGTTGAGCCAGCGCGATCCGACTTGATGGAATGGCTCTGCGAGAGTGAAGTTGAGAAGCAAACTGCTGTCAGCGCCAAAACGAACAGGGTTTTCTTAAACACCAAAACCAATCCCGCCTTCATTGATTTTACGAAAGTATGTGATGCGCCCCAATAATTTGATGATGCCTGTAAACTGAAACAGTTGCAACGCAGATGAATGAATTCGTTACCCCTTCGTTCATCTCAAGGTGCAAGAAAACAAACGGGCCCGCTTTTCAAACGAGCCCACGCGCTGATTGCACTATGAAGGAGATTACTTTTCTCGCTGCGCCGCGGAGTTTGGAGCTGCATCCTCGCCACCGCCGTCCACGGTCGGTCGCAGCCCTCGTAGGGTTCGCGATTCTTTGAAGTAAGCGGAAGAGGGGTCCAGGGCCAGAGGCTGAAACGGGTGCAGAGGATTGCCGTCGATTCGTAACTCGTAATGAAGATGCGGAGAGGTGGCGCGGCCGGTACTGCCCGCGCGCCCGATGATCATGCCGCGCTCGACGCGTGTTCCGACTTCGACGTCGAAACTCGACAGGTGCGCGTAATGGGTGGTGACGCCGCCGCCGTGATCCACGATTATCATGTTTCCGTAACCGTGATACCAGCCCGCGAATGTGACTATGCCTGCCTGGCTGGCGCCGACCGCATCTCCCCACCGAGCTTTAATGTCCACGCCCGAATGGAACTTCGCTCGCCGAGTGAAAGGATCGCGCCGGTAGCCGAAACCGCTTCCAAGACTCACACTCGACGCGGCGGCGGGCCGTTCCTGATACTTCGATTCAGTTCCTGCGCCCTCCGTTGGAATTGCAACGGCGGTCATGTTCTTCTTTACGATCGTGGGCGCGGGCGGAATCACTACTGTCTCGGATTCAGTTATGGGTTTAGGTTCCGCCTGATCGAACTTTTCGGTGTCTCGCTTTTCGGAATTCTGTTTTTCGGTCGGTTGGTCTTTGGTCGATGTTTGAGCCGGCGACTGCGCCCAGGTGCTAACGGCTGCGAATGATGCCAAGATAAATGCTGCAAAGAATTTTCCCATTCCTGCGTTCGTCAAATCGTTCTCCTTTTCAGGACACGGCGCGCCGTGTCGTACCGAACCCGTTTTGCTCGTCAGTGCTGCTTTAAACGAGGGCTGCTGCAGGGACGCCGATTCTACGAGCCACGGAGCCTTGCTGTCAACAAAAGTGCCGCTTAAAATTTCTTGTAAATTTGTTGCAACAAAGTGCCCGCTAAAGAGAGCGAGTGCCGGTCAAGGGGACACTGGTTACCTCGAGCGTTACGAATTCCCCCTTGTCAAACGGAGACATCCCATGTAAAGTTTTAACCTACCTGAAAGCCCGTAGCCGTCAGACGCACGAGGTTCTCAGCAGCAATGCCCCTTAAACTCAGTTCACGTTTTGTCAGGCGCGATGTTCCTCACCCCAGCAAAACACAACGCGCAGAAGGAGCCATATGAGAAGTTCCGCGCAGCTCGAACGGAGAAGGTTTGAACGTGCCCCAATAACGACGCAGGTCGAATTTGAACTCACTAATAGCAGCAGCGGCCCCTCTCGAATTAGAAGACACATGGCCAACGTCAGTACCGGCGGCCTGTTCATAAACACTCAGGAACCCATTCGACCCGGAACCCGAATGGTGGTGCGATTCGAGCTCCCCAACAACAAGCATCGCGTGATCGCCATTTCGCGAGTGAGTTACGTTAGAAGAGGGACTGGGCTTGGAGTCGAGTTTCTGGGGCTTGATGATGAAGACCGTGAAGAAATAGAGGCGTACCTCGAAACTTTGAAAGGCGTGTCAAGGGTGTCGTGATTCGTTCCCGGTTGTCGAGTTTTGGTTACCCAATCGAGGCACTAATGCGGCGAAAAAATAAACTCTTGCCACGGTGTAGGGTGTGTGAGATAATCGCCTCGCTCAGAACGTCCCCCTCCTGGACGGCCCCTGAAACTCTCGCTTGTTTAACGACCTTCTTATTCTGAGGACCGAAATTCATTATGTCGGATGAACTCGCGCACGAGTCTTGTCCTCTATGCAGGCGCCCGTCGGGGCCAAGCTCAGCCGTGCCAGCGGTCACAAAACTATGTGAACAGTGTCGCAGTCTAGTCGCGGCGGCTTTCACCGGCAAGATGCCTGCTGCGCGACAATCCGCCCAGAGCGCGGCGGTTCTGAATCTGCACAGCAGCGCGGGTCTTGAATACCGGTTCGAAGTAAATCCTGATCCATTGCCCGCGGCTGATTCGCTTGATCTTGAGTCTGCGCTTGAGACTGAACCGAACGAAGAGACCGCCGCCCGGTTGAGCGAGACAAGGTTCGATTCGGTTTCCGAGGATTCGCACGCCAAGGAAGCCGAGCTTCCGGAGTGGGATTATTCTCACGGCGACTGGCCTGTGGTGTTGAGTCCGGCAAGACGCAACCCTCTCGCTAAGTTCAAAAATGTTCTAGTCGGGATCGGGATATTTGCTATGGCGGTCGCATTCTATTTCTTCTTGCTACCCGCTTTGCAGGGGCAGCGCCCAAAACCCGCGGCACAGGAACGCGCGCCAGTAGCTCCCAAGCCCGCTCCTCCCGAAGCTAGTTCTCAGAGTGCGAAATCAAGCGAGGCGGCGCCACCTTCATCAACGGCTGCGACCCCGCCGTACGAGGGCGGCGAGTCCCTTAGCGCTCACGGCAAATTTGCATTGCAAGCTGCCGCGTTCGCCTCTAAGGCAGAAGCAGAAGCCCTCGCCGACAAGCTTAAACAGGCCGGTGTTCCAAGCTACGTTGTCAGCGCTGATCTCACGCGTCGAGGGAGATGGTTCCGTGTGCGCGTCGGCAGCTTCAACACCGCCGAGGACGCCCAAACGTTTGCAGCGGACGCGCAATCTCGCGCCAAGTCTGCCGGAATGTCGTTGCAATTGATGGTTGTCCCCTACGAGCAACCCTGACGCTGTTCCGAGAATTCAATGGAGGAGCTTCCACAAAGTTTCAGATACGCGAGGCTCGTCGATCGCTACTCGAAGTACGTCTCGTCACCCGTGCTGCGGCTGAAGTTTCTCAACAGTGCGCTCGGCGTGTCGCGAGGACGCACTTTCTGGGAAAAGCTTCCGGTTGTAGGGTCGCTTCCGGAGCGCGCGATCATTGTTGTCGAGCTGGCCAAAGTGTTGCCCGTCGATCAGCCCGCGCCGATTGGCTTGCGGCTCGTTACGTTGATGTATCGGGTAAGGTATGCAGTCTACGCGATGTGCGTGGCGATTGCACTCGCGACCGCAGTCACACTTGTGTATGCCGCATCACGCGTTGTGAGCGGGCTGACAGTTTCAACTGAAGCGAAAGATATCTCGCTCGATGTTCAACGCGCGCCAACCGGGTCAGGCCCGGCGCAGACGCTTGCGGCAATCGCCGGAGCCGGAGTGACGCCGGACAGAGTGTGGCTGGCCGAACAAGGAGACGGCTACGACTTCTACAGCAACGGCGCGCGCGTGCTAACCGAGTTCGAAACCGAGGGCATTACGCGCCGGTTCTATCGATTCACTCTTGACGATCTGGCAGGCTCGGATAACGCAGGCGAACTGCTCTCCCATCCGGTGGGCATCGTCTATCACATTTCAGAAAGCGACTTGCTGCCGTTTACCGATCGCTACAATTCATCATTGAACAATCAGTCGCGCTCGCTGCTCGAGTACTCGCGAGCGCACAGGCTCTACAACTACGTGATCGACAGATTCGGGCGCACTTATCGGATCGTTCCCGATGAGCTTTCTGCCAATCACGCGGGCAATTCAATTTGGAGCGACGGGAGAAGCGTGTACGTCAATCTGAGCTCAAGCTTCGTGGGCATTTGTTTTGAAGGGCGTGGGACCGAAGCAATCAACGAGTCTCAAGTTTACGCCGCCCGTGTGCTCACGGCGGTTGTGCGTTCGAAGTACGGGATCGATGACGCCAACTGTGTGACTCACGGACTTGTGAGCGTGAACCCGTCGAACAGATTGATGGGCTATCACACCGACTGGGTGTCGGAGTTCCCATTCGAGGCGCTGGGTCTGAGCAACAAGTATGAGATGGAGCTGACAGCCGTGTCGCGGCTGGGATTCGCCTACGACAAGGCTTATGTAGCTGCCGCAGGCGGGAAGTGGACGGGATTGGAGAAAGCGGACGGTGCGCTCGGAGATGAGGCTAAAAGAAACGGCTTGACGATTGAGCAGCAGCGCCGCCTGCAAGCGCGACTGTTCGAACGCGCGTACTCGAAAGAGCGCGCGTTGGAAAAGCAATGAAACGTGATGCGTGATCCGTGACCGGGAATCACGTATCACGAATCACGGATTAAAAATTACTATGAACAAGTCCGATCTAATTGACGAAGCGGCAAGTCGAAGCGGACTAGCTCGTCGCGACGCGGCGCGCGGCGTTGAAGCCGCGCTCGACGCGATTAAGCGTGAGCTTGGAAACACCAACGTCGTTCACATCCGAGGTCTTGGCCGCTTGCACTTGAAACCGAAGCGACACGGGTTCGCGCGCTCGCCGATTCCCGCAGGAAGTTCTGTCAGATTGAAAGCGACTCGCAAGGCCCTCATCAGTCTCAATGCCGGTCCCCTCATTCTCACGGACGAAAAACAATTTGGAGGCAACATGGACAAGAAGCACGAAACTGAAACCACTCATCGCGAGGCCGAGGGCCCGGCTCTTGGCTTGGACATTGGAACGAGCCGGCTAGTTTTAGCCAGCGGCTCTGCTGACCGGGTAAAGGCAAAGGCCGAGCTGAACGCGTTCATCGCTGTCCCTTATTCGAAGTTCACCGAGAACATTCTCAAGCAGAATAAGGTGACCTATCAGTTGAACGGTGGCTCGACGCTGCAAGTCTACGGCAACGAAGCAGCTCGTTTTGCGAACGTCTTCAACACCGAAGTGCGCAGACCGATGAACGGCGGCACGCTCAACCCGAACGAAGAGTATTCGATGTCTGTAATGCAAGCGATCGTTCAGCAGTTGGTGCGCAGGACCAAGAACGGCGAGACTATGCGCTTCAGCGTGCCGGGCGCGCCGCGAAACGACGGCTCGTCCAACCTGGTCTACCACGAGGCGATGCTGCGGGATCTCCTCAGTTCGATGGGTTACAACGCGAAAAGCATCAACGAAGGGCTGGCGGTCGTGTTCGCCGAGCTCGAAAAGGAGAACTTCAGCGGCATCGGCGTGAGTTGCGGCGGCGGCATGTGCAACGTCGCGCTGGCGTTCATGTCGATACCGGTGATGACCTTCAGCATCAACAAGGCGGGCGACTACATCGACCGCAACGTAGGCGCCGTCACCGGCGAGCTTCCAACTCGCATCCGTCTGCTCAAAGAAGAAGGCCTCGACTTGTCGCGTCAGCCGCAGAACAAATACGAGAGCGCGCTTCACATCTACTACGACGACGTGATCCTATCGCTGGTCGAGTCCTTGCGCGGCGCGCTTGCCGAAACGAAGAACCTGCCGAGAATCGACAAGCCAATACCCATCGTGTTGAGCGGCGGAACCGCGAAGCCCAAGGGATTCCTTGAGAAGTTCCAGCGGGCGATTGAGCGAGACGGGTTCCCGCTTGAGATCTCCGAGATACGAATGGCGGAGGATCCGCTGACGGCGACCGCTAGAGGATGTCTGATCGCTGCGATGTACGACGCGTAAGTGGAACAGACTTCAGCCTGTGTTGTCACCCGCACGAATAGGTCGTATAAGGCCTATATGACCTATTCGTCCGATTGTCTGCTCGTGTCTACCGTTTGATCTCGAATCCGACAGTAACCTGAGTTCCTTCTTCCGCGGTGAACACGTTGATGTAAGCAGTCCGCTTTTTGTTTGAAGTTTCGGCCGAAGCCATGCCGCCGGTGGCTTTGCCGTTTGTGTGCAAGATGTTTGTGGTGACTCTCATCCCGGCTTGCTTGAGGTTGTCCTCGTAGAAGCTGATCACTTTCTCAGGCGAATCTTTGGTAGTGAAGTGAAAGCCGCCGCTCTCTCCTTCGCCGGTTTTGGCTGAATAACTGCCTTCGGACTGGGCTCCGGGATATGCGGGCATCCAATCGGGAAGTCTATCGACGGAACCGCTCCCGAACTTGGCAACGCCTTCAGACGTCTTTACTTCGATCGATCCTTTGGACTCGTCACCCTTTGCTTCGATGGACACTTCGCCTTTGCCTTCCTGTTTGAAGACCAGTCTGCCCTGCTGCGCCTCGTCGAGGTCGACGGTCATGGTCTCGCCGGTCTTCTTGTCCCTGACGGTGATCACGCCCTTGTCGTTGTCCTCGGAGACAAGTTCGACATCAGGATTGGCGGCAACCATCATTTTCGCGACGGCAAGCGCGGGTTTCTTTTGAATCAGATCAGGATCGAGTCCTGCTTGCTTGGCTTTGTTCCACACAAAGAATCCGCCGACGACCACGATGATGATTCCGATTATTATCAAGGCGCCGCAGCCGACGACGATGCCGATCAGGACCTTTGAGCCTTTCTTTGCAG
>DATFWM010000366.1:0-3610 GCA_035259295.1 Blastocatellia bacterium
GAAGAATTGGGAATCGCTCCCAACCACAGGCACTACATGACAAGGCGAGACGTTTTGAAGAGAAACGATGACCTGATCAGAAGGGCAGTGCGGATATTGGAGAAGAAGCCAATCTATTCTTTGTCGATTGAACCTGACCGGCGAAGAGAAGACTCGAGAGGCGTGATCGTTAGCGCTCGATCGAAGGTTCGATCAGGCGACCGTATCAAGAATATCTTACGGCTGGATGTCTATCTGAACGGCCGCCCTTACAGGACTTTTGACGCAGAAGCCGGCACAGTACGAGCGAGATTGCCGAATCTCCCTAGCCGCGAGGGCAAAGCTGAGCTTCAGGTGCAGGCGTACGATGGGTCGAAGAATCTTGTGGCGACTCGCCGGCATCGGCTGAGAGGGTAGTGGCCTGATGATTAGCAAGGCGACGCTTTGAGACAATAATTGACACCGCCGCGAAGTTCCCGATAGTCTTTCACTAGCTGGGAGCGCCCGTAGCTCAATTGGATAGAGCACCAGACTT
Organism: Blastocatellia bacterium; assembly: GCA_035259295.1. Classification (GTDB taxonomy): domain Bacteria; phylum Acidobacteriota; class Blastocatellia; order UBA7656; family UBA7656; genus Onstottus_A. Next base: position 515 of record DATFWM010000366.1, read on the forward strand.
CGGATCTGGGGGTTACAGGTTCAAGTCCTGTCGGGCGTACTTCTGTCCAGAGAACTTGGAAAAGGAACGAGCTAGGCCGGTTTTGCCTCGCGACCCGGCTTTTGTCTGGTTTCGTTTAGTCTCTTGAAGTACTTGAGAAAGGTCTCCCTTTCGTCCGAGGAAAGGCAGAGAAACTCGTTGAGAATCTCGGGCAGCTCGGGAACCAAGACCGCCTTTTGCATAATCTCCAGAATCAACGCAAGGTCCGGCTTGTTCTTTTGACTCTCGACAAGGGGCTCAGGCGCGCCGCAAGCAATGTGAAATAACTCGTCTAGGTCAACGCCGAGCCCTTCGGCCAGGGCCGCGAGCTTCTCCGCTGACAAGTTGTGGGCTCGCCCAATCTTGATACTGGCAACATAGGAGTCGGTTATTTTTCCACCCGACAGTCGCTGAACGTCCCTATTACTCAGGCCCTTCAGCTTCGTTATGCGCTTCACGTAGTCTCTCAGGTTCTCTTGAGACATAACAGCCCTTCCTAGGTTTGAATATTTTCACACTGTTTGAAAATATTCCTTGACATCCTCCCGAGCCAAGGCTTAAGATTCGCGTGTCGAATTATATTCCGACTGTCGGAATATAAACACGCAATGACTAGGAGTTGTCAAGTCGTTGCTCGACGTTGATACGATTTTTCTCCTTTAGCGGCCTAAGAGAGGGTGCTCTTCGCGGCACGGAGCAACACCCAGGAATCCGGATCGCGCGGCGCCCCCTCTCTCTTTTTTCACCCTTGATTCAACCCATAGAATTGCTCAGGGAGATCTGTTCGCCGATAGCTCCCTGAAAAAATCCGAAACCCCACAAGCAGCTCGCGAAGAAATACATCGGTGAGATCAGCAGGAACATCAATAACGCTTCCCGGTCGGTCTTCGCAAGCCAGCCCGCCGCTCTGACCAGTCTCACAAGCGGCATCAGCAAGATCAGCGCGGGATAGCGAAGCAGCACGTCTCCGGGAAGACCGCCTCGTCTTCGCGCTTGGGCTGAACATCGGCCGAGGCTAATCTGATAAGACAGGACTTCGCGCCATCCGGTGCGATTGAGATGTGCAACCTCGATCGCCGGATCAAATAGTATGAGCTCGCCTGACTTGAACATCTTCCAGTTAAAGAGCACATCCTCCGCCAGCCACATGTCGTCATCGAAATAGCCATAGCTTTCGAGCGCCTCACGACGGTAGGTCGCGTTGGCGGTCGGGACGGTATTCACAAGTCTCAACGGCGCGGTGGGCATGAACTGTCTGAACTCCAGCAAGTATCCGGTCGAGCCGCTCAGACTTGCAGGCGTACTGTTCCGCAGCGAGCCTCCGACCGCTGCGTAGTGCGCTTCTCGGTGCCGGGTGATCATACTTTCAATCACGTCGGGGCGGGCTATGCAATCTGAATCAATCATCAGGCAAAAAGGCGCTCGCGTTGCTAGAACTCCGATGTTGCGCGCAGCGCCGGCAAAGGTGCGCTTCTCGAGATGGATGAGCCTCACCGATGGGAACTCTTGCTCAACAATGTGCGGGGTTTCATCCGACGAGCTGTCCACGACGGTGATGTCAAATGCATGGGACGTGTTCTGGTTGATCAAAGCCTCGAGACAGAGACGTATTGTTTTCTCCGAGTTGTAGCACGGTATGATGACCGACACGAGGGGATCACCACTGAAATCATTCTTCATCGATTACCCCTAACAAAAAACCGTAGGACCAAAACGCCGCTGCGATCAGATACGTCGGCCATACAATCGCAAAAAGCAACAGCGACTTTCTGTCGTAGGTCGCCAGCCAGCTTACTGCCCGCATCAATCGAACAAAGGGCATCAACACAACCAGAACCGGATAGCGAACTAGCGAAGTTCCGCCAGGAAATCCAAGACCATTTCCTCGCTTGCGAGCAGCGACCGACGTCCTGCCCAGGCTTACCTGATATGAAAAGACATTGGGCCATCCGGTGCGGTTCAAGTGAGTCACTTGTATTTCCGGATCGAAAAGCAAATGTTCGCTGGCGCTGTTTAACTTCCAATTGAACAAGAGATCTTCAGTCAGCCGTAGGTCTTCGTCGAAGTAACCGTAGCGGTCGAACACCTCGCGGCGATATGCGGCGTTGCCAGTCGGCACGCTAGACACGAGCCGCATTGGTGTGCTGGGCATCAGTTCCTTGAACTCAATGAGATATCCTATCCAACCGCTCAGACTCCGCGGCGTGCCGTTCCGAACAGAACCACCGACAGCAGCATAATGCCGCTCGCGATGTCGGGCCATCATTCGCTCAACAAGGTCCGGTTGTGCTATGCAGTCAGAATCGATCATCAAACAGAAGGGCGCTCGTGTTGCTTTCACGCCAACATTCCGCGCCGCGCCGGCAAAGGTGCGCTTTTCGAGATGGATGAGTCGCACCGAGGGGTACTCCTGTTCTACAATCTTCGGCGTGTCGTCAATCGAGCTGTCAACAACGACAACCTCATAAGCAATCTGTGTGCGCTGGGCGAGTAACGCATCCAGGCATGCGCGTATCGTCCGCTCCGAGTTGTAGCACGGTATTACGACAGATACGATAGGTTCGGTTGGCGGCATGACCTGAGATTCAGATGTATATCCTCTGAGCTTGCGTTTGAGCAAGATTGACAGGAATAGATACCTCCAATAGTTTCAAGACCAACCGTGCAAGAACAGTTCCCATCGCAAACGCTTTCAACGCGATTGAGGGCGAAGTTGGCGTCACTGATCTGGCATTTGTTTACTCGTTACGGCCGCATCAAGTACCGATACTTGCTGCCGGTCTATCGTTTATTTCACCTTCTGCCCGGTCAGCGCAAAGCGCGGGGAACGTCGAAGCCGAGTGTAACAATGCGCGGCGCCACAGCCCTTGTCAGTGTATTGGAACGTCCGTTCCAATTTGAGCAATTGAGTGCCGTGATCGCGCGGGTGAGAAACAGCAAAGGCGCGGTGATCTTTCTACCTTCTGTTGGCTGGGAGATCGCCAATACTCAGCGAACGCATCATTTGGCGCGTGAGTTCGCGCGCCAAGGTTACGTCGCTGTTTTCGACAGCAGCAACTCTTACGACGAGGTCAACGG
>DATFWM010000367.1:0-5654 GCA_035259295.1 Blastocatellia bacterium
CTGCAAACTACCTCGCCGGTGGCGTTCATTTTGGGCCGTTCGTATCGGCTAATCTCACTCCGGACCCGTCTGACAAACCGGCGCGGTTGACTTTCGACCAATTCTTGCACGTTCTACGAACGGGCGACGACCCTGACCACCCGGGTTTCTTGCTCCAAGTTCGGTCGCGCCAAGTGCCAGAAGCCAAAATGTGCCACGAAGGGCTCGAATCTCCCACTCGCTGACTAAAGAGACAGACAGGTCGACGCGCAAGGGGATTCCGGTTTGTGCTTGGGGTTGTCACGACGCTGGAAGCAGGTTTGGTGTACCCAGGTTTGTTAAATGCCACGCGTTTGCTGAGCGAACCCGCGATTGCGGCTCGCAATGGAGTTGTGTTCTTAGCGTATTCAGCCTCTACAAGTCCGAACTTTGGGGATCCCGCCGGACATTCCACTTTCCTTCGGACCCGGCGATGCCACGAGTTCGTATGGCCTCAATAATCGTCTTAGCTGGGAGGGCACTGCGATACCACGACGTAGTGTTAGCATTTGAGTCATAGTAGACGGATTGTAGCGATCTCACTTGCTAACACGCCACGACCAGATCGTTTGCGACAGAGTCGCAATGCGCGTATCGACTGGATGAACAGTGAGATGTCTTTGAAACTCCTGCTCAGCTTCGTCCAGCAATCCGGTCTGTGCGTATAGCACTCCGCGCGCGGCGTGGGATCGAGTTTTAGCGAGGAGTCGATTCAATCAAGCCAGCTCGGATTTGTCGAGTATCCTGAATTCAGCGCGGGCGGGAGACGCCGGTGCAGTAATCTCTCGCCTATCCTTAAGAGCAGTTACGATCCAGGTAGACGGTTCCGCTTTTAAGTCGATCAGGGATCGACCATCTAGCATCGGTAAGAGGCTCGCTCTAACCAAGATGAAGGTTGTACGATTCTTACGCTGTCCAGCAGAGCGAAGAACACTCACACGCCTTCTGTTCTTTGCTCTGGTCCTATTGCCTCTGGGGATGAAACTGGGGATAATCAGAAACAGAAGTTTGGAAGCGTCGGTAAGCTGTTGACTTACCTGGTGGGCGGTACTGGAATCGAACCAGTGGCCCCCGGTTTGTAAGCAGAACGTTTCGCCGACCCGACACCTCCGACTACACTCTGAATCGGGATGCCCGACTCATTTGGTGCAAGTTGCTTGCCGCCATCAGTCAATGCTACTTCCCAAACACGGATGAAACCTGAGCGCTCCAGTTCTTGTGGGCGTTGCTGCCACAGGGAATAGTTCTCGAAAACTGGGAGCTAGTGAAGGCTGAACTCCCAGCCTAAACAAAACGCGCGTCGCTGGCAAAAACTTTCTTGAATCATGTTTATAATATCTTCTCACGAGTAACCAAAGAAAAGCTCCACTTTGGAAAAACGGTCCCACTGATGAGCGATGTAAGAAAAAAGTGCAGATGAAAGTGCAGATGGAGGGAAAGCCGGTCTGAAGACAACTTGTAAATCATTGATTCTAAAGTGAGCCGTGCAGGACTCGAACCTGCGACCCGCTGGTTAAAAGCCAGCTGCTCTACCACCTGAGCTAACGGCCCACATCAAAATTAAGAGCACCTCGATGTTAGCCGACTCCAATTTCGCGCGTCAACTACCCGTCCGTGTAATGCACGTCTTACGTCTTTGTCTCTGCGAATTCGATTCGACATTTCGACTGGTGGGTCAATTCTGCTAGCATGTCGTCGCGTCTTTCTGATTTCGAGTGATGGTTGTACGAGGAAGTTCCATGTCGAACTTGCTGCAGTTGTTTGCCACGCTTGCACAGGCTCAGCGCCGGCGCGCGTCGTCTCTTTGCTTTAGCGTTGGGGCTCTCGCGCTCGTTCCAGCATTTGCTGTAGCGGCACGGGCGCAGAAGCCTCCGGCAGCGCCTGCGCATTTGCTGTCCGAGCTGAGAAGCAAAGACAAACTGGTCAGGCGCGAAGCTGCCAACCAACTCGGAGCGATGCGAGCTAGAGGCGCAGTTCGCGGTTTGGCCGAGGCGCTTACCGATCATGATGCAGCAGTGCGCGAGGCCGCCGCTTTTGCACTCGGGCAGATTGCCGACCCCGCGGCGACGGGCTTGTTGATTCCGTTGCTCGCTGATCCTGATGCCGACGTGCGCGCTTCAACGGCGTTTGCTGTAGGGATGATCGGCAATCGCAAGGCTCTGCAAGCGTTATCTTATGCAGTCGGCGACACCGATCACGAAGTGCGCTCGACGGCGATCTTCTCGTTGGGGCTGATGCAAGATGCCGGAGCAGTTGATGAGATCGTCGAGGCGCTGGATGATTCGTCATTCGACGTTCGCTACGACGCGGCTTGGGCTTTGGGGCAAATAGCCGAGCCGGATGCCGAAGAACATCTGCGCGGTTCGCTGGTGACCTTGGATCTGCTAAAAGTCGACGATTCGTGGCGTGAAGCGTTTCGGCAGACAGTTGAGAACTCGTTGGAGAGTTTGAGAACCGAAGCTCACGCGCGGGCGGAGGCTGGTGGGTCGAACAGACCGCGGCGTGCGACAGGAATCGTTAGAGACAACCGTCACGCAAACACGACGCGTCCGCTCGCCGTTCGTCAGTCTGTGCGCGCCGCAGCAACTGAAACGGCGATGCAGGCGAAGATAGGCGGCGCGGTCAAGTTACGAGTGTTAGTAGGCGCAGATGGCAGAGCAGTGCGTGCCTACGTGACGCGTCGTCTGGCGCACGGGTTGGACCGGCGCGCAGTCGAGGCGATCTTGCAGTACAGATTTGAACCTGAGTTACTAGAGGGCTTGCCTCAAACGAGTTGGATTGAGATGGAAGTGAAATTCTAAGACTGGTCATTTGTCCTTTGTCATTGGTCATTGGCTGGTGACAAATGACTAATGACCAATGACGGGAGTTTGCTATGTCGAGAATTGTCAAATGCGGATTGATACAAGCGTCCAATGCATGTTCGATCGACGAGGCGATCGACAAGATCAAGCAGTCGAACATAGAGAAAAACGTGAGCTTCATCGATGAGGCCGCCAAGCAAGGAGTCCAGATCCTTTGCATGCAGGAGGTCTTCACGACACCGTACTTCTGCGCCGAGCAGGAGCCCCGCTGGTACGAAGCGGTCGAGAAGATCCCCGATGGTCCAACCGTCAAGCAGATGCAAGAGGTCGCTCGCAAACACGGGATGGTTTTGATCGTGCCCATCTACGAAGAGGAGATCACCGGCGTGTATTACAACACCGCGGCGGTTATTGATGCCGACGGCAAGTATCTGGGCAAGTATCGCAAGAACCACATACCCCACACGAAACCGGGCTTCTGGGAGAAATATTACTTCAAGCCGGGGAATCTGGGTTACCCGACGTTCGAAACTGCGTTTGCGCGCATCGGCGTCTACATCTGTTATGACCGACACTTCCCTGAAGGCGCTCGGGCTCTCGGATTGAACGGCGCGGAGATAGTATTCAACCCATCGGCTACGGTCGCGGGATTGTCGGAATATCTGTGGGAGTTAGAGCAGCCGGCGCACGCGGTCGCAAACGGTTACTTCATCGGCGCAATAAATCGAGTCGGTCACGAGCAGCCCTGGGACATCGGAGAGTTCTATGGCAAGAGCTACTTCTGTAATCCGCGAGGCAAGATAATCGCTCAAGCTTCGCGAGATTCGGACGAGCTTGTGGTCGCCGATCTCGATCTGGATCAGATTCGCGAAGTGCGCAACGTGTGGCAATTCTTCCGGGATCGGAGACCGGAGACCTACGAAGAGTTGACCAAGGACTAAAACACAAAGGCACAAAGTCACAAAGAGTTTTTTGCTTTGTGTCTTTGTGCCTTTGTGTTTGAGGAGACTGAATGCTCGAATTTGCGATAACTTTCAAACCTGACATGCCGCACGAGCGCATCGTGGCGCTCGCCAAACAAGCCGAGGCCGCGGGCTTCAGCTACAGTTGGATTTTCGATTCGCACGTGCTGTGGCAGGAGCCTTATCCGCTGCTGACTCTGTTGGCCGCTAACACCGAGCGGATGCGTCTGGGGACCTGTGTTACCAACCCTGCTGTGCGTGATGCGAGCGTCACAGCCAGTCTGCTAGCCACACTGAACCGAATCTCAGGGGGCCGAATGGACTTGGGCATTGGTCGAGGTGACAGCTCTCGCCGAGTGATGGGCAAGAAGCCCACGACGCTCGAACGCCTGGAAGAAACTGTCAATGACATACGGGATTTGTGCGCCGGCAAGAAGATCGAATATGAGGGCCGTGACATCCAAATGCCCTGGGCTATCGACGGCGTGCCGCCTGCCTGGATCGCGGGTTACGGCCCGAAGGCGTTGCGATGCGCCGGGCGGATCGGCGATGGAGTGATACTTCAATTCGCGGACCCGCATTTGATCAAATGGTGTCTCGGCTTTGTGCGCGAAGGAGCCGAAGAAGCCGGGCGCGACTTCTCGAGAATTCGGGTGATGAGCGCAGCGCCGGTGTGGGTGTCCGGCGATCTCGCTAAGGCTCGCGATCAAGTGCGCTGGTTTCCGGCGTTGGTCTCAAATCACGTTGTCGATCTTGTCTCGCGTTACAAACCCGAAGAGCTGCCCGAGGAGTTGACCTCCTACATTCGAGATCGCAAAGGCTACAACTATCTTCACCACGCCGAAGTCGGCAGCTCGAACGCAGAGTTCGTGACTGATGACATCGTCGATCGCTTTTGCATCGTCGGTCCCGCAGAAGAACACGTTCGAAGGCTGAAAGAACTTCAGGACGTCGGTGTAACACAGTTCAACATCTATTTGATGAGCGGCGACGAGGAAGATACGGTCGAAGTTTACGGGCGCGAGATCGTGCCGCAATTAAGCAAACTGACGGTTTAGTCGCGCGATGGCGCCGCGGCCCGCTCCCTCGATCACTGCCCCAAGCTCGTCCCGGAGCTTGACCTCATAGCCTTCGAGCGGGGCCAGAGCTGCCGACGTGCGCATTGGTTTTGTGGATGCGCTGATCATGGCAATGTAATGGGTTGGGCGGGAACTAATGACACTCGCTGCTCACCCTGATCAGCTTCAGTTTGACTTCACCACGCCGCCCGCGCCGCGCTCACGCGGCACAGACGTACAGGTCGTGTCACCGTTGGGCGCGCGAGCATAAAACCATGTTTTAGACCGGTTTTCAATTGCGTGTGTGGGACAAGATGGCATCCTGTCCCACCATCGCGGGCCGGACCGTTCGGCTAATCCGTACACTCAATTGCAAACCGATCTGAGCCACGACTTTCAAAGCCTCACCTTGATTATGAAGGACGATGAGTTGATCTGCGCGCAAGGCAAACCTCTCTTCGTGCGGCGGCGGCATCTTGTGGCCGGCTTAATACGCAAGATACCATCTTGCGCCACATCTTATGCACAATCTGGAGTTCACAGTGCAAAACTATGCCTCCAAACTCTCTCCGTAAGCGGCAGGCATGCCGAGATTCAAGAGCCTGTCGGGACGAATCACGCAGAGAAGCTCGACGGGCAGGAAGGTATTCGATACCGAGCTTCGTGGCGGCAACGTGATTGAGCTGTCGGCTGGGTCAATCAACATTCTGGTCGCCGCCCCGTTGATGGTCGCTATCTGCCACGAGCCGTCATCCGTCACGTGCTGCAAGTAGCCGTCGCCGCGCGTCGTGTCGTAGAGATCGAAGGCCTCG
>DATFWM010000368.1:0-4938 GCA_035259295.1 Blastocatellia bacterium
CATCCTTCAGCGCCTGGGCCACGACGACGTTTGGCAAGAAGCTAGACATCGTTTGCTCGGTGCAGCCGTACGGGTAACCGGTCAAGTAATCGAGCGCGCCGAAGAGCGTGCCCGCAACCGACGGCGACGCCTCGATGCGAAGCGAACGCGCCTGCGAGTGAGCGTCCGAAGGCAAGTTGAGTGAGATTGTCTTGTCGTCGTTGTCACCCGAAACGGTCGAAGCTCCTCCGATCGTTTGCTTGAGCCCATGTGGCACAACTTCCAAGGGTATTTCCACCGCGTCGGACTCTTGATCGGTCAGCGCTTTTGCAAGCAGCTTGGCGTTACCCACCTGATTCGCAGCGACTCGCCAATCGATCCGGTGCTCGCCCTTCTTGGCGATGGTTACCGTTTGCGATGCAGAGTCCAGAAGTCTCGCGCCGTTGACGTCGATTGAAATCTGCGTCGTCTTCGCCGAATCGAGATAGTTGTGCACGATTGCCGAAAGCGTCACTGTGTCGCCTTCGGTCATGAACCGCGGAGTCTCGAGCCTTAGGATCAGGTTCTTGCGCGCGATCACCTTCGCGATAGCGGAGCCGACCCGAGTGTCAGCCGAAACGGCTCGCACCGTAGCTCGCCAGGTCGTGAGGTTATCAGGCAATAGAACCGTGACGCTCGCCTTGCCGTCCGCGCCAGTCACGATGTCGGGCTGCCAGAAGGTTGTGTCCTTGAAATCTTTTCGAATCGTCGGCTCGGCGTATTGGCCTTCATTCTTGAAGTCGGCGAGTTGATAGGCACGTTTGTTCTCGGCGATCTTCAACGGCTTGTCGCCCGAATGGCCTTTGAAGCTGTACGAGATTGTGAAGCTGGTTTGAACTTGATTATAGCGCCGGCCATAAAACGCTTTGCGAATATCGCGGGTCTGATCGGGTCGGATACTGTAGATCGCCTCGTCGACGACGCCAAGGCTTAGTTCGACGCCCGATGCTGGCGACTTGTCCGAGTTGCGCGCGAGAATCGTATAGCGAGCCGTATCGCGCGGCTTGTACTCGTTCTTGTCGGCCATCACTTCGATGTCGAGGAACTTGCTTCGAGCGGGCACGTTCAGCAGGCGGTCGTGAGTGTACATCTCGCCGTCCTTGATATACGCGACGCTCAGATAGACGTTCGGCTCGAAGCGTCTTTCGATCGGCACATCGATCATCACCGCCCGCGACGGAGCATCGACGATGCGGGCGGTCAGCACGCCTGTCAGCTCGGTCGTCACAAGAAGATGAGCCTTGTCGGTCGGCAGCATAGCCAGGACGTGAGCGGTCTCGCCTGCCTGATAAGACTTCTTGTCCGACACCAGCTTGATCGCTTGCTCGTCGCCGTAGGACCAATCCGACCACTCGCCTTTCTTGTCTGCGATCCAAAGATAGTCCTCGTTTGACGGGTACTGTTTCTTCCCATCCTTGACGATCGTCTTGATAACGACGCTGCCGGGTCCGGCGACGGAGTAGTCGTAGCTCGCCTCGCCCAGCTGGTTGGTGGTCACATCGGCAGACGACAGATCTCTTTCATGCATCGTGTAGCTGTAAACAGTTCGGCCCGACTCATCCTGCCGAGACGTCGAGTCCCAGCGACGCTCGACAAACTTAAGTGTGACGGCTGCTGTTAGTGGCTTCCCTTCGTAATCGCTTGTGCGAATTTGAATCTTTGCCGTGTCGGCCTGGTAATAGACATAACGATCCGTACGCGTATTGGCGACCACGTTTCCACGAGTGCCGACGAAGCTGGCGCGCGCTTCCATTGTTCGGCGCGACTGATCGGTCACCTGGGCTTCGAGCCGATACGTGTAGTCGTAGGAGTCCTTCTCATCGGACTTGGGCACTTCGAATTCGACATCCAGCTTGCCGTCGGCATTCAACACCGCCTGGCCGTCTTTGACCATATCATTGCCGTAGCCATATTCGTCTTGCGCTTCCGCTTCGTCGAGGGCGGCGTCTTCTTCGTCGGCCCACCACCACGGATAATAGCGGCTGCGATAGATGTAGTACTGAACGTCCGCTTGCTTGACCGGCTCGCCAAAGAAGTAGCGCGCTTCGATCGCGAACTTCACCTTCTCGCCGACCTGCGCAAACTTCTTCGGCGCGGTAACGGTGACTTTGTATTCGGGCTTCTTGTATTCCTCCACCTCGAAGTATTCGCTTGCGCTGGCGCCGGCAGCTCTGGCGATTATGCGATACTGGCCGAGCGGCGCGCCGCCGGCGATATCGACCGCGCCGCTGAAAGTCCCACGCGGAGTCAGCTTCAAATCGGTGTCCAGAACCTTGCCGCCGTTTGGATCTTCAATTGTAGTCTTGACCGAGCCGGACGGAATTTCGTAACCGCGCTCACCTTGAGTCCTCAAGATGCCTCGGAAGTAAACTCGCTGCGCGGGACGGTAGACGGGCCTGTCGGTGTAGATATAACTGGTCAATCCTCCGCCGCCTTCGCTCTCGCCTTCACCCTCGCCCTCCTCTCCGCCGCTGTGATAGCTGCCGAAGTAATAAGGCGCCAGATCCGAGATCGCGAAATGATCTCGATCGCGGGCGGTGACCAGATAGGAGTTCTGCCGCTCGCGAGACGCCTCGGCTTCAGGGTCGTAGTCCTCGGGTTGCTGCTGGGGCTGGCTCTTCGCTTGCTCGACGCGGGTTCTCAGGATGCCGCTCTTATCCGTCGTGCCTTTGGCGACTGTCTTCTTGGCCTTGATGATTTCGATATTCACTCCGTCGCGAGGCGCGCCGGATTTCCGGTCGGCCGCGTATACAAGCATCTCACCCGTTGGGCCGGTTTTTTGAATCATCGTAAGGTCAGTCACGATCGCGATTGTGTAAGCGTGTAATTCGGCGTTGACTGCTTCGACCAGATAAACGCCAGCATCGCGCTTGCCGAGCATCACCATTCGCGTGTCGTAGAGGTTATCCAGTGGCGTGAGCTTCTCCCGCCAACTGCTGACTAATTGATCCTTGAGCATCGGAAGGCGTGCGTAGTCGGCGACGTTCAAAGGCTCGCGATCGCCTTCGCGTCCCAGCTTTTGATTCAACGATTCGCGCGTCCCGCGACGGAGCTGATTGCGAAAATAATCCTTGATCGATTTGAAGAACGAGACTTTAAGTTCCCGGACTCTCTCGAGCACAGACGGCTCCTTCTTCATAGACGCGACAATTTGGACCTTCTCGCCCTCGCCCATCTTGTGAGGATCCTCAAGCCCTTTGAAGAACTTCACCGGGTCATCGACTCGATAAAGCCGAAAGTCCAGATAGTCGATGCTCGCGTAGTTGATCCACACGCGCGCGCGGTCGGCAGTCGCGTAGGTCCGGTTCGTCGACAACGAGAAGTAAGGCTTGGAACTGGCTGTGGAAGCCGATCCTGAGGCAGCGGTCGTTTCAGCGGCTCCGGTCTGGGCGCGCAATCGCAATGTTGAAATTGATAGCACTCCAGCGATGACGGCGGCATAGACCAACGACACAAATAAACCACGGGGGACACGGGGAGCACGGGGAAAAGAAAAATCAGATTGAAACACGGCGGATGCCCTCCTTAAGAAGCCTTCGCTTGAAATTGATGATAAAACCACGCTTGAAGCGAAGGAGTTTGAGATAGTTAATGACTTGAGCCAGCTCTATCGGAGTTATTGAGTCGAGGCACTTCAACTCAAGCAGCAGGCAATCAGAGACGATAATATCGGCGCGAAATCCGACGCCAAGTTCCTTCAGCACAAGATCGATTAACTCCTCACTACAGGTTTTTAGGTCCCCGTGTACCCCGTGCTCCCGGTGGTTTGTTTCTCTGATTGACCATTGCATTTGTCTACTCCAGGATCTTCAGTCGATAGAACCCGAGGAAATTCGGATTGCTCTCGGCAGGCCGCCAGCGTTTGTCGGGATGATGATCGAGCACTGCCAGCCGTACTTTCTTCACCGTGCCTTCATCAGATGGCGAGGAGCCGGTGTGATAGATGACCCAGTCCGCGGCGCCTTCGCCGTCCCTCAGCGGCGCGCCTATAAAGATCATCACGTGATACGGAAACTTCTGGACCCACGGTTGATGGAAGAAAATGAGATCGCCGCGCTCGGCGCGGCGCCGGTCGCGGCTCACGAGGACACAGTTGAAATTCTTTAACGTACGCGCATCGGCAAATTCCGAGAACTTGCCGTTTGTAACGTCGCTCTCCTGAAAAGCGCCGAAGTCAGTGCGGAAGAGCTTCTCGCCCAGCGGATTCGTCTCGAGGGTAAACGCTCGCACATCGGGAGCAAACGCTTCGTAGTCCGCGCCCATCCTCTGAAACCAGGATCGGTCGTGCTTGCGAAGCGCTTCACGCCACGCGAAGCGAACCAGTCCCGCGCAGTCGCGCTGCTCCGGGTTCCACTCGGCGCTGGCTTTATTGAACTGCAGCTCGGCGATTGCTGCGAACCATCGTCGGAAATTTTGCCGGTCGTCGAACGACCGCAACTCGGCCTTATCTGGAATGCCGTCGCCGTCAGAATCGACTGACGTTTCGGCCGTCGTTCGAACAGGATTGTTGTGAGCTTGTGACGAGCGGCCACACGCAATAGAACCACAGGCAAACAACGCGACGAAGAAGTAAGCGACGCGCAACTGCACTGGGCGATGCCTCCCGAGGATGATGTAGACTTTAGTCCGCGCCTCGTGACCACAGACTGAAGTCTGTGCCACGACGTGCCGGATTATATGGGTACCGGAGAACCAAGTCAAAACGCACGGGACGAACTCGCGTCCCAAGAGTTCCGCAAGTTCGGCGACGGGTGCGCGTCAGCTTTTCGCAGCAATCCCACCCACGGCAGTGGGTGGATCGTTCAAACCCAGCCTACAAAGACGGGCGCACTCGAACTTCCCTGAATTTCACCCACGGCAGTGGGTGGAAGGTTCAAGTGCTGCCTATAACCAGCGAGACCACAAACTCCTCGCGATCGT
>DATFWM010000369.1:0-2691 GCA_035259295.1 Blastocatellia bacterium
GGGTTCGCGGACTCACCCGTGGCTTTCTTCCTTCATCCCTGCGGGATTCAACCGCAAGGAGTTGACGCACATGGTAGTCCGCGTCACGCTTGAAGGGCGCCGCTTTGTTTGATACACTCCCGTCGCTCGCAGAGGCCCGCGAGCAAAGCAGACGAGACGACCGCGAGCAGGCAGGCGAGTCGCCTGCGATCCCAGGCGAGGTCAGAATGAGTGCCCCGGCTCCTCAACCAGCACCGGCCCGTACTATCCAGGAAGTCATCGCGCGGCTCGACGACATCATCGCACGCTCGATTCGCGAACAGAGCCGCCTCGGCTACTTCGCCGCGCTCTATCGCAAGGTCACTATTAGAGTCAAAGAGGGAATCGCGGAGGGGCGTTTCGAGAACGGGCCTCGAATGGAACGGCTTGATGTGACGTTCGCTAATCGTTACCTCGAAGCGCTGGATCAGCTTCGCCGAGCCGGGCCGGTTCAGAGTTCAGACTTTAGTTTGCCGAGTTGTTGGCTCGTTGCATTCAAAGCCGCGGCCGCCTGGCGACCGATTATTCTTCAGCAGCTTCTTCTGGGAACGAACGCGCACGTAAACTTCGATCTTGGCATCGCGGCCGCCGAGATCGCGCCCGGCGACGAGCTGCCTTCGCTTCGGCACGACTTCGATGAGATCAATAACATCCTTGCGAGTCTGGTCGGGCAGGTCGAGTCAGAGATCGACAAGGTCTCTCCGTGGATAAAGTTTCTCGATCACATCGACCCAAAGGCTGATGTTGCGATAGTGAATTTCAGCCTGGACAAGGCTCGAGCTAGCGCGTGGGACTTGGCGACGAAGCTGGCCCCGCTGAGCCCGAGTTTGTGGAAGCCTCATTTGGAGATTCGAGATTTGGAGGCAGCGGCGCTTGCGGAATTGATCTGGCATCCGGTGGGTTTGATCTTTAAGCTGGGTTTGTTGTTGATCCGCTCCCGCGAGAGCAACGCCGTGGCGAGGGTAATAGAGGTTCTAAATTAGACGTCGACCCGTCTCGAAATTGCATAAACCGCGGTGCGCATGCTTCATAGTCCAATTGCGAAGATAAGGTTACTGCTTTCGTAATGTCGCAGACCTTCGTCAAAAAGCGTCTTAACGCCCCCTCGACCGCGGATTTCCCTTCAATTACTGATTCCAAGGTGAGCGTGAAGTACCTCGGCGAGTGTACGCACGAGGTTCGTGGTTATGTAGATGCGCAGAATTCATTCGGTGCCAAGATTCGCAGCCACTACTACGTCAAGGTTCAAAACGAGAAAGGCACTGACACCTGGAAGGCACTGGACGTACAAATCTTAGAGTGAGTAATACCGACTGGCGTGGTGGCTTATGGAAAGGCTTGTGCTCGTCGCGAACTGCTCCTTCGGTGTAAGATGCGGGCTCATGAAACCAAAAGAACTCACCATACGCGGGCTGATTCTCGGGGCCCTCATTACCACGATCTTCACAGCAGCCAATGTCTATCTCGGGCTTAAGGTCGGACTCACCTTCGCCTCCTCGATTCCGGCGGCGGTGATCTCGATGGCCATCCTGAGCGCCGTGAAGGACTCGTCGATTCTCGAAAACAACATCGTCCAAACCGTCGCGTCCGCGGCAGGCACCCTCTCAGCGATCATCTTCGTGCTGCCCGGACTCGTCATCGTCGGATGGTGGACCGGATTCCCATTCTGGCAATCGTTTCTCATCTGCGTGAGCGGAGGCGTGCTCGGCGTGCTGTTCACGATCCCGCTCCGGCGCGCTCTGGTAACAACCTCCGACTTGCCCTATCCCGAAGGCGTAGCAGCGGCCGAGGTGCTGAAAGTCGGAAGCGGCACGCGCGGCGAAACGAAAGACGAGACAGGCGAAGCGAGAGAAGGGTTGGTCGCAGTGATCCTCGGAGCAGTTGCTTCAGCAGGGCTCGCGATTGTCACTGCGACGCGTATCGCCTCCGCTCAAGTAACCGGTTTCTTTCGAATAGGGACGATGGCGTCGACTGGTTACGACATCGCCTGGTCGCTAGCGCTGCTGGGCGCGGGACATCTCGTCGGGTTGTCTGTTGGGATGGCGATGCTGACCGGACTGGTGATCGCTTGGGCGATCACCGTGCCGATCCTGACATCGATGCACCCGGACGTCGGCGGTGTAGGCCTCGCGGCGCACACCGTAACAATCTGGCGCACGCAAGTTCGGTTCATCGGCGCCGGCGCCATTGCGATCGCGGCGATCTACACGCTGGCGAGGCTGACCAAGCCAGTCGTCGGCGGACTCGTGAGCACATTGGCCAGTTCTCGATCGACTGCTCAACGAGACGACCGCGACCGAGATCTCTCGCCGGGATGGATTTTCGCGCTCACCGCGATCTGCCTCGCCATTGCCGCGTGGCTGGCCTTCACATTCGCGCGGTCGACTGTGCTCGCTCCAAACGCGCTGAGACTCACGCTGATCGCCGTACCGTTCGTGCTGCTCGGCGGGTTCCTCATCGCCGCGATATGCGGGTACATGGCGGGACTCATTGGCGCCTCGAACAGCCCGATCTCGGGAGTCGGCATTTTATCGATCGTGCTGTGCGCATCGGCGCTGGTCTTCGCAGTGTCGCCGATACCGGAGACGCGGCCCGCGCTGGTCGCCTTCGCGCTGTTCGTGACGGCGATAGTCTTCGCCTGCGCGACCATTTCGAACGACAACTTGCAAGACC